>DAINDC010000077.1:0-16989 GCA_036732085.1 Fibrobacterota bacterium
CGAGCCAAAGGTCTTCCCGCTTTTTCAGCACCGCTTCTACGAATTCGATTTCCAGGGCCTTGAGGCTGTCCTGGCCGGTCAAGCGAGGGCCTTGGCCAGTTAAGGAATAGCGGCGCCTTTGATATGGGTCCTGCCTTTGAACCGGTGCGGGCGGCGCACGCCGAAGAGTCCCCACAGGGTGCTGGCGACGGCGATGGGCCAGCCATGACGCGCACCCTGCTCGACGAGGATGCAGCCATCGCAATCCGGGCCTTCATCCTTGGTCTCCGGTTCGTTCGCCGGGGAGTCCGGCGCCACCTCCGGCTGGGCAGCAGGACTGGAGGACGGTTTGGCAGAGTGGTTGGCAGGCGGTGTCAATTTTTGACGGATCGGTTTCGTCGCCTTGTCAGGATTGGCAGGCAGGGATTTTTCCGTGGGCGCAAGCTTTGCCTCGGGAGCATCGTCCTTGGTTTTCGCGGAACTGGCGGCGGCTATGGAAATCCCCAATAAACCGGCCAGCAATGGATTCGATTTGAAATGGCTCATGCTTCAACCTTTCCGATTCGGAACATGGTTGGGATTGGTGGAAGAGCTTAATGAAGCAAAAGCCGGTCCGGGGAAGCGGCGAAATCATATCGGAAAAAATCGGAGTTGTAAGAATTGACCTTTCGCGGACGGCGCTTTTTACATTTTTACAGGAAAGTCGGGAATCGGGATCGGCTGGAAGCCCACTGAATGAAGGGCTCCCGGACGGAGGTCACCTTCCAGGTACCTGGGCTTGCCGTTGCCGGCGGCGATGGTCGGTTACCGCATCGGAAGTGAAGCCGTCCAAGGGCATTGTCATTGCATTCGGGAAATCATATGATTTATTTAATCGCATCACCTGGGGTCACAAAATGTATTTCCGAGCTTTAGTCGCCAGCCTGTTTTCCATGACGGTCTCCGCTTTCGCCGTGGATTCCTCCTTCCAGCTCGTCAAGCAGGATGACAAGGTCAGCGTCTATTCCAAGCGCCCGGAAAACTGCGTGTCCGATGGAGCCAGCGTGCTCTTCGTGGTGGAGAACCGGACCAAGGAAAGATTGGAGCTCAAGCTTGAACTCCTGAATATGAAGGTGAAGAATCGGCTGACCGTCCTGGTCGAACCGTCCGGAAATACTTCCGTGCTTTCCTTGTCCCCCGATGCCGAGGCCTGCCATACGGAGCTGGTGGATATGAAGGTGAATTCCATGGCGTCGAAGCCGGACAAGGCGACGGCATTGGATAAGTCCGAGAAGCCGATTCCCGTTGAGTCGCCGGCCGGGTCGAATCCCGCCGAGCCGGTCGTCCGCACGCTTTAGAATTTATCCTTTTATAAAATTCGCGGTCTTAATAGGAACTCGAAGCCTTCGATTACCTCCTCAATTCTTTTTTTGGTTAGTTGACCGATCTTGGTGACCAGGTCATCCTTGTTAACGGTCATTACCTGGGAAATATTGACCACACTAGGCTTGGGAAGATTTCCCTCCCCCTTTTTCAATAATATATTGCCGGGAGCCAATGATAATTTCGTGTTTGAGCTTAAGGCGCAGACAACAACCGTACCGATTTTGCTCTTATTAAAGGCATCGTTCTGGACTACGACAAATGGATGCCGATATCCTGGCTCCGAGCCTCTGGGCTCGCCCAGGCCAATCCAATAAATATCGCCTTGATTGATCACCATTTCTCAACGATAGCCTTCATTCTTTTCTTGCCAGCTTTGGGAAGGGCGTCTTCGACGGTTTCCTTTTGCCCATAGACCTCATTCAGCTTTTGAATGATTTCCAGGGTTTCGCTTCGTTCGAGCAAATACTCCAAAGCCTGGGCGAAAAGTTGGCTTCTGGAAACATGCAGCTTGGTGGAAAGCTTTTCCGCCTTCCGAAACAGATCTTCATCGATGGAGATGGCCGTTTTCATATAGGACATGGATGCCTCGTGATTATACCATGAGTATAACCACCTATCCGGACTTGGTCAAGCGCCATAAGCTTGGGATCAGCCATTTTGTATCGGCTTTAGAGCCTCGATTTGAGGCTTGGACGATAAACCCTAGGCCCTGCCGGCCTGCTTGGCGTCCAGGAATTCCCAGCGGGCGAATAGCGTCTCCACCGTCTTCTTCAAGGACTCATAGCGCTCGTTGGCGGCTTGCACTTCCGCGAACTTGCCCGCGCTGGAAGCCTTCGCCAGAGCTGCTTCCGCGGCCTCGGCCTGCTTTTCCGTTTCCGCGATTCGGGCTTCGATGGTTTCCCATTCCTTCTTCTCCTGATGGGAGAGGCCCGGCCGCTTCTTGGTCTGCTCCACCACGACCTTGGCCGCCGCCGCCGCATCCGCCGCGGCCTTCTCGTCCTCCGCTTCAGATTCCAGGTAGTCGCTGTAGTTGCCTTGGATCTGCCTGACCTTGCCGCTCTTGCTGAAGATCAGCATGGAGTTCGCGACCTGGTCGAGGAAGAACCGATCATGGCTGACCACGATGGCGCAGCCGGGGAATTCGGACAAGGCGCGCTCCAGGACCTGCAAGGTGGCGATGTCCAAATCATTAGTGGGCTCGTCGAGTATGAGCAGGTTGGCGGGGTTGGCGACCAGGGCCATGGCCAGTTGCAGCCGGTTCTGCTCGCCGCCGCTGAGTCGCCCGGCCTTGGAGAAATGCATGCGCGCCGGGAACAGGAAGTTCTCTAGGAAGGTGCGCTTGGGGACCTTGGTCCCGCCGAATTCCACGTACTCGGTATCGCCGCCCAAGGTCTGCCAGACGGTCTTCTCCGGATCCAAGCTCTCTCGCTTCTGATCAAAATAGGCCGTGAGCGTATTGACGCCGAGCTTGATCTCGCCGGAGTCCGCCTGCAACTTGCCGAGCAGGATTTTCAGGAAGGTGGTCTTGCCGGAACCGTTGGGCCCCAGGATGCCGATGCGATCGCCGGGGAGCAGGCTGAGTTCCAGGTCCTTGAAGAGCTGGCGGTTACCGTAGGCCTTGCTCAGGCCCGTGATCTCGAGGATGGTCTTGCCCAGGCGGGCGGACGAATCCAGATCGAGGTCCATGATCTTGTCGGCGGCGAAGGCCTTCTTGTCGCGGATCTCCTCATAGCGTTGGATGCGGGACTTGGCCTTGGTGCCGCGCGCCTTGGGACCGCGGCGGATCCAATTGATCTCCTCCTTGAGGAAGGCCATGCGCTTGCCCTCGGTGATGGCCAGGTTCTCCTCGAGCTCGGCCTTTTTCTCCAGGTAGCGGCCGTAGTTGCCGGGGAAGGAACGGATATCGCCGTTCCAGAGTTCCAGGATATGATCGACCGCGTTCTCGAGAAAATACCGATCGTGCGTGACCACTATCATGGTGCCGGGGTAACTTGCGAGTTTCGCCTCCAGCCAGCGGATGGCGCTCTCGTCGAGATGGTTGGTGGGTTCGTCGAGCAGAAGGAGATCGGGCGTGCCCGCGAGGGCGCGGATGAGCTGGATCTTCTTGAGCTGGCCGCCGGACAGGGACGGTTCGATGGTCCAGGCGAGATCCACGTCGAGCTGCCCAGCCAGGGCTTGGACCTGGCCATAGAGATCCCAGCCATGATCGCGTTCGATGGCATCGTTCAGATGGGACAGTTCCTCATGGGCCTTGTCCGCGGCCGCTTCGCTCAGGGCCGCATGTTCGGGCGAGCCCATCTCCTGGAGCACGGTGACATAGCGCGCGAGCAAGGTTCCAATCGATCCCTGGGGTGCGAAGACCTCTTCCGCCACGGTGCGGCCCGCCGTCAAATCGCCTGGGGCGGCATTGGGATCTTTAGCGTTGACCACCTTGGCTGCCTGGTCGAGATAGCGGTGGATGAAATTGGTCCGCCGGGTGATGGCGCCTTCGAAATCGGTTTCTCGGCCCGCCAGAATCCGGAGCAAGGTGGACTTGCCGCTGCCATTGAGACCCAGCAAGGCGACTTTCTGGCCGCGGTCGACGCCGAAGGAAAGGCCCCCGAAGAGGACTTTTTCGCCCCAGGCTTTATGCAGATTCTGGGCGGTGAGGACATTTTCGGCCACGGGGATTCCTTGCGCGGGATGCAATGATGCGGGTTGAGGGCGTCAAAGTACCAAAAAGGGGGCGCTTAGTTAAGGGGGGCGGGGCCGGGGACCCAAGTGGACGGGGGGCCGGGGCCGCCCCAATCCGGATTAATCCTGGAATTCCAGGGGTAACTTTACGGTTTCCTGAGGCCGCTCCCGCACCGCCGCCTGGCGGATGGACTGCAGGTGCTTGCGGAAGGCCTGTCCCGCGCGGTTGTCCAGGAAGCGCTTGGAAAGGGGGTGGAGGAGGAGTTTTGAGCGGATAAGGAACCGTTCCATTTTCGTCAGGGTCACAAGGTTCCTGTCGACCAGGTATTGGATGACGTCTCCGAAGAGCGTATTCCAGACTATGAGGTTCATACCCTTACCCAAGAGGAAGGCGTCCCGATGCGCGAGGATAAGATGGTGTTCCTGAAAATTGAGCCCTGGATGCTTGTAGCTGGCGCCCAGCTTGAGGAATCCAATTCGTGCATAGGTCGGGAGCAGATCGGAAACCGCCGAGGTGAGGAGCCAATGGCGATCCGACATGAGGAAATGCTTTATGCCATGTTCGAAAAGGCCTTGAAGCAAATCCGTGCTTCGGTATTCCTCATGGATACATAGACGCGAGACTTCGATGAGATTCGCCTTGGGTGGAATGAAGATGTTCACGGGATATTTCTGGCCGGGAAAACCAACCTGACTGTCCAGGATGGTGTCCTGCGAAGTAGGATAGGTGAAGGTCATGGAGCCGACCAGCTTTTCATGATGGTGGGCCATGAGGATGCGGCTGATGCCGTCCAACGGACCTGCCATGGTTTCTGGTGCGGTACCCTCCGGCTTCTTGCCTGCGCCCACGTAGGCGTCGCGGCGGAGGTAGAGGACTTCGGCATAGTCTTCCATCGTCCTCACGGTGCGGAAACGCAGGCGGCTTTTCACTTGTTGGGATTTGAACCCGGCTTCGCGAAGGCGGGACGGGGTCCAAAGTCGGGAGAAAAGCAGGAAATCGCAGACGCCGTTATGGAGTTTCCAATCCATGTCCAGGCAGACCACGCCGAACTTCACATTATTGGCTTCCGTGGCATGAACCCAAGCAACGCGCGCAATCATCGGGGTCTCGCGATAGGAGGCCAGTTCGAAATGGACTTGGAGTTCCATGCCCTCGAAGAGAAGGACGGAAGGATCAGTGCTGACGAAGGAGAGGCCCATATTGCTGTTTACGTCCGAAACCTGGAGCGGGCACCAATGGCCGTAGATGAACGGGTGCTTGATACGGGCCTTTAGGGCCAGGGCGGGCGCAAGAGGGAGGCGGAAGGCCTCGCGGCGTTCGATGCGCACCTCATGAGGAAAGCTGACGTCCATGCGGCGGAGGCCGATTTTGATGCCTTCTTTCCAGGGGAGCTTGTTCTTGACCTCGCACCATATTTGGAATCGCTGATAGTGTGAGATTTGGACTCGCAACTCGATTTCGTCACCGACTTCGAGAGGGAGAAGTGGATTCGACTTCAGAGAGGACTTTGAACCCGGGCCCGGAAATCCGTTTTCGGCCGAGTTCTTCCCGGCATCCGATTCCGATTGGGGTTCCGGTTCCGGAGACCAATTTACGAATGGAGCTTCTTCAAAAAAGTGGATTCCGAACGAAATGGAAGTGAAGTCCCATAGTTTGACCGCGACCCAGCTTTCCTTGCCGGGCAGCCGGACGGAGATTTTGACTCGACCTAACTCCCGCTGAGAGATTCGTTCCTGGCCGCGATGTTCGAACAGGCCCGGGAATTTGAAGAATGCCGTCTCCGGCTTGTCCGGCTCGATAGGCGCGCCGACGCTCCAATCCTTCTCGGAATCCACCCTATGCTTGCTGGCGATCTCTTTCATAGGACCGGAATTTCCTTTTGGAAACGGAGATATTTGGCCACAGGCCGGAAGGATAGCTTTGCTTTGATCATTAACAACTCCCACAATGTGAAATCCAATAGTCCGTTGTTCATCAAGTCATCAACCAAAGCACCGTAAATATTGCACCAGGCAATGATTCCAAGACCCTCTCCTTTCAAGATGCCGTTCCTGTCGATCAAGAGCAGACGGTGGTCTTTGCCCATGAACTCGCATTTTTCCTCCATATCCCGGAAGCCAAAATCCCGGAAAACGGGCGACAGTTTCGTATCGGAAAGATTCAGGATGTATCTGCGATCCGAAAGCGCGAAGATACGGGTAATCTGATCGAGAAGGGCGTTCAGGAGGCTCCGGGATCGGTAATTTTTATGCATGCAAATATTTTTTATTTCCAGGATTTCGGTTTTCCTAAAGTTGGACGCGGTGAATTTGGATCCCGAAAATGCCGATTCGCTGTGCAGGATGGCCGCTTGGGATTCGGGAAATGTCATCTCCACGCTGGCGACTAGCTCCTCTTCATGGTACGCGCAGAGTATCCTATCGTACTTTTCCCAATCGGCAGGCTTGCCTTCCGATATTGTCCCGGTATCGCTTTGACCCGCCTCTACGAAGACTTCATTACGCAATTGCAATACGTCCCGGTATTCCTCACGCGATTCAACGCATCGGAAGTTGAGGCGATTGCCGAAGCGCCCGACCGGGAAGCCCAGGCGTTTCAGGGTATCCGGGGCTATCTTGGTTTCGGAGGCCAGCAGTTCGGCCATTTCTTCAGCCAACCCGGAAGATAAACTTATGGGATTCAACCTCAAGAGAAGGGTGCCGGCCTTCCTTTTTTCTAAGGACAGGATCTCGCCCCGGTAGATATTCACGCCGGAGTTGGGAAGTGAGAGATGGATATCCATCTTCAGGCCGATGAACAGCGGAAGGGCCGGGTCGCTCGTCTGGAAATCGAATTGCATTCCCGGTCGAATCCCGCACAACCGCAACTGGGAAAATTCCCCGTATAAAATCGGATTGGATGTTTCCGCATGGATGAACAGGTTTTGCGGAATCCGCAGGTATTCGCCATGGGGTGCCTTAGGATGCGCTTTATCAATGAGTGAGCGCACCAAATCCGTCCGGCTAAGTCCTATTTTCAGGCCGTTCCTGAAAAAGGAAGTGTTTTCAACGAAGCATTGGGCGGACAGTTTTCCCTCACCAAAATCGAGTTGCAACTTGACCAAGTCCGCATGATTAATAGAAATGGTATTCGCATCGGTATGCTCGTGAACAAGCGCGAATCCGAACGATGAAAAATCCCAAAGCTTAACCGGGAATTCTTTAGGATCCTCGCCGCTTAATTTTCCAGGAAGTGAAATCCATGCGGGTATCTTGCTCAATTCTCGCTCACTGACGCGATTGGAGCTGCGGTTCTCCCCTGATTCCATGGGGCGCCAGGCATTGGCGTCCAAGAGGCTAAGGTTCAAAGCCTTCATCGCGGGATTTCGGGGAAATAGCTAAACCGCATCTTGACCTAATCTCGAAGAAACCACTTTAATTTCTACAGGTACCAGGAAGATTTTAGGGGATGGCTTCAATTTAAAACAAGAATTCCCTGGACTTAGGTGACCGGGGCGACAACCACAGGGTTGAGTTGTTTTGGAGGCTTTCGGAAATAGCTAAACAGGCATCCTGGGAACGTCCTGCATCATGGCATTAAACTGGCGTGTTACCTTTTTCCGGACCCATATCTTGGCCAGCGGGCTCCAAAGTCGAGTGATGCGGATTCGATTGAGTTCCTGTCTTTCAAGATTCAACATGCTCTTGGCAACCAAATCCTGGACCAGATCCCCATAAACGTGGTTCCAGACCAAGGTGCTCATGCCTTTAGAGTATAATGCTCCCGACTTATGACCGTAGATAAGATGGTGGGGAATGTTGAGGAAATCGCAGGTATGGCCGGTATCCTTGAATCCGATTTTCTTATACAAGGGAAACAATTGTGCCGTACATACCGTGACCAGATATTCCCGATCCGAAAGCAGGAAGGTCCTGGCGATATGCGTGAACATCCCTTGAAGGAGATCCCCGTTGCGATAGGCCGAATCCGTACAAAGGTTTATGGCCTCGATCATATTTTCCTTATCCGCGATACGGATGGGATATTTCTTATCGGGGAAGCCGATTTCAGACCGTAGCGGAGTTTTGTCCGATGTGGGAAAAGTCAGCGCGACGCAGGCAACTACGTTCTGTCCGCTGAAAGCACAGAGAATTCGGCTCTCCCTATCCCATTCGGAGGCCATGTCCTTCGGTCGAGTGTCTTTCGATTTCTTTCCAGCCTCGATATACGCTTTGCGCCGAAGCTCCAGGACTTTTCCGTACTCTTCGTCGTTCTCAATGTATGCGAATCTGAGGTTCGGTTGCAGCACCTTGAAAAAGAAGCCCAGGGCATGGATCTGCGCTGGAGTACCCAATTCATGGGTCAGGAAGTGTTCGCCCAAAGCTTCGGAAAGCACCCGGTTTATCTGCAAAGCCTTCAGACCGAAAAGGATTTCCCGGCCCATCTTTTTAATCCAAACGACTTCACCCTTGAAGTGGTTTCGAGCGCTGCTGGGAAGGCCGAATTCAACCACCACCTCCATCCCCGGAAGGATTAGAAGCGATGAGTCCGCGGACCGAAATAAGAGCGCTCTTTTGGGGGAGAGGCCGGTCAAGGTCACCTGGCAGTTTTCCCGGAACAGGAGGGGGATTTCCAGGGTCGCGCGGATTGGGTCCTTATCGCTTGGGACCAGATGCGGAGGATCAGCGAAGATGGAACCTTCGGGGGTATGGTCGAACCGCCTCAATCCGACACGCAGGCCCTTGCTTTCAGGAGTCAGGTTTTCCACTTTGCAAGTCGTGGTCAATTCCTTTCCGATACTGGGGATGATCTTGAGGTCAATGCGCTCTCCGATTTTAAGGGCCGCCTCAATATGGACCGCATCCAATAAAAGCCCGAAGCCGAATAGGGAGTAGTCTTGAAAACGCACCGGGAACCAAGTTTTCTCCAAGGGCCTTCGGAAATATGTTCTGATATTTTCCAATTCCCGCTCCGCGAAGCGTGCGGTAGTGCGGCCATTTTCAATACTGCAAGGTCGCCAGGCATCCGCCGGAATATGCGATGTTTCCAGGGGAAAGCGCTCTTTTGTGGAAGTTTGTGCGGTATCCATTTGGGTTTTAGCTACCTTTCCGGTCTCCGATTGTATAGACCGGCAAGTCCGATAGACCACAAGCCTTTGTACAATCATACCCATGCCTGAAACCATCACACCCAGCCAGGAACCGGTTTACTCCAACAAGCTCCATATTTCCTATTGCCGTTTCCTGGAAAGACAGTTCGGCAAAGAGGTGCTTGAGGAGGTATTGAAAGAAGTTGGGGTCGATAATCTGACCTTCTCGGATATGAATGGGTTCCAGCCCGCCGATGTGCTCATCAAATTGAGGGCTTCCGCCAAGCGGATCACGGGACGTGAAGACATTGCCTATCTGGCCGGGCGCTCGATGAAGGAAAACCTCGGAGCCATGACGGGTTTCCTCGTGGGCGTTACTTCTCCGGACGTGGTCGTAAAAAATTTCGGAAAAATCGAGGCCAGAATGGCTTTGAAGACGATTTCCGAAACCACGCCCTTGGGGGGAAATCGATATCGGGTTGAAACGCATTTCCGGGACGGATTCAAGGAAGCGCCGGAGGCCTGCCAGAACCGGATTGGAGGCTATGAAGCCGTACCCCGTTTTTTCGGATTGCCCTATGCGAAAGTCGAGCACCCCTATTGCGCTTTCCGTGGGGATCCCAGATGCGTCTACATCGTCACCATGCCGAATTCCGGATTCATAGTTCTGCGGAAGACAGCCTTTGTGCTTTTGCTGGCTTTCGTCGCGGCCCTGGCGGCATTCATCCTGGATGGGAAATCCGTTTGGGAATATTCCAGTATCGGCTGTCTTACCTTGGGGCTGCTCTGTTATGCCGCCTTTAAGCATATGACGGCTAAGAAATCCTTGGAATGGAACGAATACATCAATCAAGGGCTTTCCGGTCAAAACCAAAATTTGGAAAAGACCAATGCGCAGATCCAAGCTCTGCAGCGGCTCACCCATTCTTTGAGCCAGGCCGTAAGGGTGCAGCCTATTTGCGATCAGATGGTCCAAACCTTGGTGGGCGATTTCAAATATGACTCCAGTCAGATTTGGCTTTTGGATGAAACGGGGAAATGGCTGTCATGCCGGAGCGCAAAGGGATATACGCCGGACATGCAGGCCTATATCATGAACACCCGTTTTGAAATGGGAGTGGGGTGGGACAACCCATATGGACTGCTCATACAAACCCTTGAGGAGCGGAAAACCGTATTGGTCAATGAGGTGGAGGACGCTCTGCTCAAGCTTTCGCCCAGGACCCAGGATTTCCTTCGTGCCCTGCATCTTTCTTCTTTCATCATCACCCCCTTATTCGACAATGACGTTCCGGTAGGCATCCTGACCGCCGAAAACCATGACGGTAAAAAGCTTAAACAGAATGACCGGCTTCTATTCCAGTCGGTATCCCATACCCTGTCTTCGGCCCTGGTAAAGGCCCAGCTCTTCCAGGATATGGAGGAGAAGATCGCCCAACGTACCAAGCAATTGGAGATGGCCTCCAAGCAACTTATGGCCGCGAAAGAGATGGCCATCCAAAGCGAGAAGCTTTCGTCATTGGGACAAATGGCGGCGGGCGTGGCCCATGAGATAAATAATCCACTCAACTTCCTGGTCAATATCCTTCCCGATGTCCGCCGTGATGTTGAAGGATTGGAAAAGATCCGTGACCTGGTAATCAAGGCGGGGTTGAACGATGAATTGACAGGGCAGATCAAGAGATTGGATGAAAAATACGATTTGGAATCCCATCTTTCGGAAAAGGATTTCGTCTTTGAAAAGATCCAAAAGGCCTTGGACAAGAGCACGCGCATCGCCAATAGCCTGAAGGTCTTTTCCCGATCCTCGACCAAGGAGTCGGTGGCATCGGAATCTTTCGATCCTATGCTCAAGGATGTCATCGAACTGTTGCCTCAGAAGGTGCGCGGCGATACCCGGATCGAGATTGATATTCCCGAAGGTCTAAGGTGGAACGTAAACAAAAACGAAATCGAACAGGCTTTTCTCGCTCTTATAAACAATGCCATAGATGCCATGGAACAGAAAGGGCGATTGGATATCAGCGCCCAACAAACGGGAAATGATATCATGCTGTCCTTCAAGGATTCCGGCCCGGGTATTTCCGAGTCGGCCGTGAAAAAAATATTCGATCCTTTCTATACGACCAAGCCGCCGGGCAAGGGAACGGGTTTGGGGCTTACCATCGCCTCTGAGATAGTGAAAAAATATAACGGCACCCTATCCGTGGCTTCCGAAGTCGGCGTCGGCAGCACCTTCAAAATCTTGTTCCGGAAATAGTTTTGGAAAAGTGGGTCCGACCTTGTCGGATCAAAACGGATTCGCCACCGATGCGGATTCCCATTCCCTGACCATGGCAGGCATGGAGCTCACGTAAAGGACTGGATTGGAAGCTTCGGCATTAATCGATAGGTTATCCTGCAAGCGGACATCTTCGCCCTTGGGAACCTTGGGATGTCCTTTCCCGCCATGTTTCCTGACGAGGTCGGTCCTTCTCTCAGGTCGAATTTCACCTGGAGGCTGTCGCCTTCCTGGAAGGTCCGGGACTGGCCCTTGGTCTGGTCATAAAGCAAGGCAAAGCCGAACTGGGAGACGTCCCATAGCTTAACCGGTATATCGGTTGGGCCATTGCCGGAGGCGTCACCGGGAATGCTGATCCAGGCGGGAACCCTTTCAAGTTCCCGTTCGCTGACGCGATTCGAAGCCCGTCCGACAATAGGTTCCAAGGGTCGCCAATTCCCGGCTTGCGTTGTTTTCGAGGTTTTCGGTATTATTACCTTTCGGACTGATAGGTTCCTCTTCCGAACGGCGACCATGGAAAAAGTGTATTCAAACCGGCTCCTAATCTCTTATTTGAAAATCATGGATCGGAAAATCGGGCCTGCGGAAACCGACAAGGTCCTGGAACGCTATCATCTGGATCGCCTCAAGTTGATGGATCAAAGCGGATTCGTCGACGTGGTGGAAAACGAGGCCCTGGTCAACGCGACTCTAGAGGTTACCGGAGAGCAAGACATCGGATATGTCACTGGCCGGGACCTTCCGAACAGCATCGGTAAAATGAGCGCCTTCATTCTCGGGGCCACCTCGCCGGATTTTTTAATGCGCTCCTTCGGGCAGGTTGAAGAAAAGTTGGCGTTGAAAACGCTGAACAAGGTTACCAGGTTGGGCCGGAACAAGTTTCAAGTCGATATCACCTTCAAGGACGGCTTCAAGGAACGGGAATTTGTCTGCCGCAACCGCATCGGCGTTTACGAATCTTCCCCGCTTTTTTTCGGGCTTCCCTATGCGCATGTGGAGCATCCCCAATGCGCCTTCCACGGCGCGGATCATTGCGTATACGTCATAGACTTCCCGGAATTCGGATTCAGTGCATTCAACCGGATCTTCCAGCTCGGTTCCGTATCGGCCTTGGTACTCTTGGGTATTTGGCTTTCGAATACCGCCAGGGTATGGCCGCTCCTTTCATCCCTATCCGTAGCCTGCCTGGGTTTTTTGAGCTTTGCAATCTACCGGGGATTTACCGCCAAGAAAGCCGTTGCCTGGTCCTTGCTCACCAATGAAGGGTTGACCAAGCAGAACCGTACTCTGGAAAACACCAATGTGCAAATCAATTCCATGCAGGACTTGACGATGGATTTGAACAACAGTGTGCATGTCCAGGAGATCTGCGACCAGGTGGTCCGGACCTTGGTGGAGCAATTCCATTTCGGTTCCAGTCAAATATGGCTTCTGGACGAAAGGAAGGAATTTCTCGCCTGCCGAAGCGCCCTGGGATATTCAGAAGCGCTGCAAGCCTTCATTGTAAATACCCGATTCAAGATGGGTGAGGATTGGGATAATCCTTATGGGTTATTGGTGCAGACGCTCGAACAGAAAAAAACCTTGCTTATCAATGATCCGGAAGAAGTCTATAGCCGTGTTACGGCGCGTACCCGGGATTTCCTCAAGGCCCTCAATATCTCTTCCTTTATCATGACGCCGCTTATCCATGAGGATAAGCCGCTGGGAATCTTGGCGGCCGAATACCATAAGGGCGAAAAGTTTCAGAACCAGGACAAGCTCCTATTCCAATCGACTTCCAATATCGTAGCGAATGCCTTGGTCAAAGCCGAGCTTTTCCAGGATATGGAAGCCAAAATAGAACAACGCACCAAGCAGTTGGAAACGGCTTCCAAGCAGCTGCTGGCCGCGCAGGAAATGGCCATCCAGAGCGAGAAGCTTTCTTCGCTTGGCCAGATGGCGGCCGGTGTCGCCCATGAAATCAACAACCCCCTCAACTTCCTGGTCAATATTCTCCCCGACGTCCGCAGGGACATGGAGGGCCTGGAGAAAATCCGGGAGATGTTTTCCGCGGCGGCTCTCGGCGATGATGTGAAAAGGCGAATCAAGGAGGTGGACGATCAATATGATCTGGAATCCCATTTGTCCGAGAAGAATTTCGTATTCGAGAAAATCCAGAAGGCCCTGGACAAGAGCACCCGAATCGCGAATAGCTTGAAGGTTTTCTCGCGTTCTTCCACTAAGGAGGCGGTCGCCAAGGAATCCTTTGCGGCCATGATCCGGGACGTCATCGAGTTGCTTCCCCAAAAGACCAAGGGAGATACGCAGATTGTCATCGATATCCCCGCCGAGCTGACCTGGAATGTGAATAAGAATGAGATGGAGCAGGCATTCCTGGCGCTCATCAACAATGCCATTGATGCCATGGAGCAGAAGGGCCGATTGGAAATCCGCGCCATAGCCACCATGGAGGACATCCTGATTTCCTTCAAGGATGAGGGGCCCGGCATCCCCGATGAAACATTGAAGAAAATCTTCGATCCTTTCTATACGACCAAGGCTCCCGGAAAAGGCACGGGCCTGGGGCTTACCATCGCTTCCGAAATCGTCAAGAAATATGGTGGAGCCATGGCTGTGAAGTCGGTAAAGGGGCAGGGGGCGACCTTCGAATTGCGCTTCAAAAAAATCGGGATCAATTAGCCTCTCCCTAATTCAGGCCAAGACCTTTCCGGAGCGGGTACGGGTTACCCGGTAAACCTGATGAATCACCACGCCCAATTGCCAGGGCGTCATTATATTGATGGAGCGGCGTGAAATAAAGGGATAAGGGTTGAACACGAAAAAATTCATTCTAATGGCTTGCCTGGCATTATGGGGTTCGGAACGGGCGCAGGCGGAGCTATCCCAATGCAAGTTCAACTTCGGCATGTCCTACCAGGGGCCCACCTATGCCTCCCCGGCCGAGGTGGACTACCTTACCCTTTGGACCGGTGCCGACGAGGATTTCAATGACTTTTGGGAAGGGGCCATGCTTAAGGCCTGCAAGCCCGGAGGCAAGTTGGCCGGCCGCACGCCCGTCTATTACAGCTATATCATCGCCTTCACCGCGCGCCGCGACCTGGGACTCAAGGATTGCGATGTGGGTACGCCCAACCTTTGCCAGCAGGGCGCCAACTTCATCAGGCAGAAGAAGGCACGGATCCTTTCCCAGTATGATAAGTTCGCTTCGGAAACCGCCAAGGTCTGGGGAACCCAAAATGCCATCGTCTGGCTGATGGAACCGGATTATTACCAATATGCCTCGGATAAATCCCAAGTGGGCGGCCCGCTCACCTATGCCGAGGCTGGCGCCATGATGTCGGAGATCATCGCGACGGTGAAGAAGAGCCTGCCCAATGCGGTTTTCTCAATGGACATCTCGCCTTGGGTTTCCAACCCCTCGGTCTGGTATGCGGCCTTCGATATGAATGCATTCACCTATATCAATACTTCCGGCGGTCGCACGGAAGCGGACGATCCGCGCATCCGCAAGGAAAATACCATGACCTGGAAGGCCATCCATGTACTGACCAAGAAGCCCATCATTGCGGACGATGGCTATGGCGTGGCCGGGGCCTCGACGGGACATGATGCGACTTGGGATTTGCCGGTCAATCTGAATGCGAGAATCGGGGATGGGGTGGTCGCCATTACCCAGGCCAATCCGAAGGCGGATTGGAATGGGGTGATTGCGGCGACACGTGAGAAATTGCAATCGGTAGGGTGCCAAACGGGGATACGGTTGGGGCGGATCTCAGGAATTCAGGTATCGGCTTCGCTTTGGAATCCGCTTTGGCCGGGTTTACGATTCTCCAACGACCGCGACGCCATAGGGCGCAAACTTTCCGACCCTCGCAAAGCGCTCAGGCCCGATAAATAACGCCGTTGCCTACCAATCGAATTCCAGTACTCCGTTGATAAGGTCCAGGTACTCCTCGCCCTTCTTGTCGAAGTCTACCGGTTTGTTGATGAACTCGTAAAACCTATTCTTACGGAGCGCGCGGTGCATGAGATCCTCGTCCCCATTCGGATTTCCCGTGATCAGGATGAACTTCATCAAGGGCTTCGCTTGATGTACCTGATCGCATAATTCATTGCCGCTCATTTGCGGCATGACCTCGTCGGTGATGACCAACTTCACATTTTCATTTGTCTTGATGAACTCAAGAGCCGTTTCCGGATCCGAGAAGGTCTTCAGGTTCAATCTTTTACCGAACTTCCGATTGAAGACGAAAAGGTTTTCCTCTTCATCATCAACATAGACGACCACAGGATCTTTTTTCGCCGATTTGAAGGCGGAAGTAATGGCCAAAAGCAATTTTTGCACGGTCAGGTAATAAAACTCCTCCGGTATGAGGAACGCGTCCAGATGGAAATCCTTCCCATTGAACCGCTGCTGGAGTTCCTCGACGATTTCCGAAAATGCGATAAGATCAATCCCGGATTCCTCGAGCGTGGAAGCCGGCTGAACCTCGATTGGAAGGAGTTTAAGCCTCTCTCCGCGGACAGCCAAGGCTGCGACGATTTCGCGAAGTATATCGTAAGCTTGTTTAGAATCCATGGCGAAGTCTCCGCGGGAAAATCGTACCAATATCCAAAATTATAGCATTCATGCGACGACCTTCTCGAGAAAGCTCATGGGTGGCTTGACCCTTACGCCCATCTTGGCGATGCTTTCGGCCACTGCATCAGCCACTCTGAGCATGTCCTCGGCGGTAACATCGCTGTGTATGGAGAATCTGGCCAGGCTGGTATCCTTGGGGACGGCCGGCGCGGTAAATACGGACACCAGAATCCGGTGTTTCCTCATGAGCCCGTAGAATTTTGCGGCCAAGGGATCCTGATCGAAGTACAAGGAAATGATTTGGCTATTGCTCAACCCGGGATCGATATCCCTTTCGAGCAAAAGCTTCCTAAGCAGTGCGCCCATTGCCAAGCAGTTGCGGGCACGCTGCGGCTCGCGCATCGTCACCAGTAATGCAGCATTGGAACCGGCGGACACGGCGGGGGAAGGGCTGGAACTGAATATAACCGAGCGAGCCCGATGCTTTAGGAACCAGACCACTTCTTCGGTCGCGGCAATGAATCCTCCGTTGCCACCCAAGGCTTTGCTCATGCTGACCGTTCTGATTGGAATCCGTGACTCCAGGCCCAATTCCACGGCCAACCCACCGCCGTTGGGGCCAATCATCCCGAAGGAATGGGCTTCATCAAGAATCAGCAGGCAATCGTTCTCTTCGCAGATCTCCACGTATCTTTTCAAATCTGGGATGCTTCCGTCGGTGCTGTAAAAAGCGTCGATGCATACCACCCCTCGTCCATACCTTTTGATGCGTTGTTCCAAGTGGGCAGGTGTATTATGGCGCACCGGGATAATCCTGGCGCCGGCCAGTTTGGCTCCGTCCCAAAGAGAAGCATGTGCCTGGTAATCGATATATACGGGTGAATCGGGTTGCGCGATGGCCTCCACGATTCCTACGTTCGCCGTCCATCCCGCGGTCGTCAGCATTACGTCGCTGACTTTCAGGCATGTTTTCAGCGTCTCCCTGAATTTTTGATGCTCCCCGGTATCTCCCCCATAGGTGATGGACGCCATAGGGC
>DAINDC010000078.1:0-1974 GCA_036732085.1 Fibrobacterota bacterium
GCCTTGAAGGCCTCGATGAGCAGGTCCACGCCCTTGAGCCGGAACGGGAAACCCACGAACAGGACCACCTTCTCCTCGCCGAGATTCCGGAACGGTTCCGAATCCACGTAGTCGAAGAAGCATTCCGTAAAGGGCCGCCGCGTTCCCGGCAACCCGCCCAGGATCCCGTCCAGCTGCGACGGGTACAGGGTCTTGACGCCATGGGCGCGCGAAACGGTGAAGCGCACGATGGCGGGATAGAGGCGGCGCTTGATGGCCAGGCCCAGTCGCGATCCGCCCTCAAGGTAGTTGGCGTACGAATCATAGACGCCGTTCACCTCCGGGCAGAAGCGCGCGCCCGAGAGCCAGGCGATGAGGAGCCCGATGAGGCCCGAGCGCAAGGGATCATAGGTCACCACCAGATCCCATCCGCCCCAGCCGTTACGCGCGCGCAAGGCCATGCGGATCCCATAGAGGATGAATTTCAGGTTCATCCACAGCTTGTGGCCGCGCCGGTAGCGCAGGGCCGTCAAGGTGAAATCGCCGATGCGGATCCTTCCGGGCTGGGGCATGGTGGTCACGATCTCGCCGACATAACGCTCGGAAAGCCTTTCCATGCGCTTGCGGAGGCTGTCCTTGATCTCCCAGAGGGGGCCGGGCAGTATAAAGAGGATCCGTTTTTTTTCGGTCATCTTTTCGACGGGGTCCAGATGCTGATGCGTTCGCCGCGTAGGTATTTGATCCAGGCGGCCAGGATGGCCATGTTCGCCTGGGCGTGGAAGAAAGCCACCTTTACGATCGGGTTGTCCCGCGCCGCGGGAATGAAGTGGCCGAGCAGGGCCGAGGCATAATAGGTCCCTTGCGCGGCAAGCATGAGGATGCCGAACCGATCCCCCTTAGAGGCCGCGACGATGCTGGCGGCCAGGAGCAGGATCATGAACAGGGGCGCCAGCCAGCGCATCAGCTTGTGGCTGAAGAGCTGGAAGGAGAAGAATCCGAAACGGCGCGCATCCAAGAGCTCGAGGTTGGCGAAGAGGGCCGTGATCCCGCGGACCAAGGTCCGCACCTTGCGGTTGAATTCGCTTTGCCCGCGCCGGATGTCCTTGTAATAGCCGATGACCGCATCGTCGGAGACGGCCCGGTAGCCCAGGCGCGCGCAGTTGAGGACGGGGTTGAAGTCCGACGGCAGGTTTTCCGCCCAATGCATGCAGACCGACCGGCGCGCGGCGAAAAAGGATCCGCTGAGGCCCACCAAGCCCCGCACGTCCGATTCCAGGCGGCGTAGCAGCATCTCGTAGCGGACGTACAAGCCTTCCCCGGAAGGGCTGCCATCCTCGCCGATCATCTTGTCGGTGGAGCTCAAGGCTCCCACGGTGGGGTCGCGGAAATTCCGCGCGAGGAGGCTGAGGGCGTCGCGATCGAGGATGGTGGCCACGTCCGTGAAGACCAGGATCTCGCCGGAGCTCGCCAGGATGGCCTGTTTCTGCGCATGCTCCTTGCCCTTGCGCTGCTTTACGCGCACCACGCGGACGCCCGGATAGGCGGCGGCGATGGCCTCGGTCCCATCCGTGGAGGCGTCGGAGGCGACAATGATCTCGAGCCTGGACTTGGGGTAGGCCAGGCCGATGGAGTTGTCCAGCTTGGCGCGGATGCGCTCCTCCTCGTTATGGGCGGTGATGATGAGGGCGAGCCTCGGCACGAAGGCGGCGCCGTTCGGGGCGGACGTCCATGCGGACGGGCGCGGGGGTTCCTCCGAGGTTACCTCGGGAACCGGGTTTTTTTCCATGTCCTTTTCCATGTCCTTTTCTATAGCCCAGTCGGCCCCGGGCAGGAAGGGCTCGATGCCGGCATAGCTTGTGACCGCGGCGATCGAGGGGACCGCGGTGGCGGGTTCGGCATAGGAGGAGAGCACGGCCGCCTGCAGGGAGGCGGGACGCGGAATCCCCGCCGACCGCATGCGGCGGCCTACTCCGGCGCGCCGGGCCGCGATCAGGA
>DAINDC010000078.1:1984-6679 GCA_036732085.1 Fibrobacterota bacterium
CGGCAAACTCCCCGATGGCAAACTGATCCTGATCGACGAAGTCCTCACCCCCGACTCCTCGCGCTTCTGGCCCGCCGACCAATACGCGCCGGGCCGCGATCAGGACGACGGGATAGACGAAATAAGAATAGACCGAGAGGAAGGTCAGCGATACGATGAGGGGGGCGACGAGGGTCATATAACTGCCGTTTCCATAGCTGCGGTTTCCGAGTTTCGGGGCCCCGGAGTTGAGATCCCAAGATTGGGTTCGAGCGATCAAGCCCAAACTAGGGTTAAACTAAATTCCCCTGGGGGTAAAAGGAATTAAAAGGGTTGCGCTCCGAGGAAGCGCCCGCAAGCCCCGGATTCGCATTTTATCCGCGCTTGTACCTGTATATCGAAAAGGATACTTTCATTTCGAATGCGAACCTCCCCCTTCTCCCCGCTGCGGCTGGCGCATGCCATTCACAGCGGTGGATTCTATGGCGCCGAAAAGGTGGTCTGCGATCTGGCGCGGGAACAGTTGGCCTGCGCGGACGTGGACCCGAGGCTCCTGGCCATCCTCGATCCGGACCAGGCTGGCAATGCCGTCTCGGAGCGCGCGGCGGCCCTGGGCCTGCCCGTCATCCTGCTGCCATCGCCCCGCGGCCTCACCTGGAAGGGAATGGAAGCCTATGCCCGCGCCTTGCGCGAGCACGGCATCGGCATGGTCCATTCGCATGGCTACAAGGCCACGGCCATCCATCTCGGCTCCCGCTGGCTGGGAATGCATCGCGTCCCGCTCGTGGTCACGGCGCATGGGTATCCTAAAGGTTCCGGTAACTGGAAAGCGACCCTATACCGCTGGCTGGACATCCTCTTCCTGGGATCCGCCGAGCGCGTGGTGGCCGTTTCCGGGGAGATGGAAAGCTATCTCAAGGCCCGCAACCCGGCCTGCCGCCTGAGCACCATCCCCAACGGCATCCGGCCGCACATCCTGCCGAAAGAGGAAGCGGGCGGCTCGCATCCCCTCCGCGACAGGCTGGCCTCGGAGGGCGCGGCCGCCGGGGGCCCGATCATCGGATCGGCGGGCCGCCTGGTCCCGATGAAGAACCATGAGCTGCTCATCCGCGCCTATGCGGCCGCGCGCAAGCTCCGTCCCTGCCGCCTGGTCATCTTAGGCGACGGCCCCCTGCGGCCTTCCCTGGAGGCGCTTTGGCGCGAGCTTCTGCCGGACGAACCGGTGCGCCTCTATCCCTTCCAGGAAGCCATCCTCGATTGGATGGCCGATATGGACATCTTCGTCCTGCCTTCCAAGGACGGCGAGGGCCTGCCCATCGCCCTCCTGGAGGCCGGACTGCTGGAACGCGCCGTGGTCTGCTCGCGCTCCGGCGGCATGCCGGAGGTGGTCCGTGATCGCGAGACCGGGCGCCTGTGCCGAATCGGCGATCAGGCAGGCCTGACCTCGGCCCTGGTCGAGCTCGCTTCGGATCCGGAAGCCCGCCTCGCCTACGGCCGGGCCTTGCGCCGCGAGGTCGCGGAGTCCCACGACATCCGCGTCACCCACGCCCGTTACCTGGAGATCTACGCGCATGCGCTCGCCGACGCCCGATGACGAGGTCCTGACCCTCCCAGCCGTTCCGGAGACCCAGGCGCGGACTTCCGCGGCGGCTCCCGCCCGGCCGCTCCGGATCCTGCAGGTCAGCCACGATCTCAAGGCCGGCGGCCTCCAGCGCGTGGTGATCGATCTGGCCCAGGGCCTCCGCCGCCTCGGCCACGACGCGCATATCTGCTCCCTGCGCGGACCCGGGCCCCTCGAGGCGGAAATCCGCGGCCGCGGGATCCCGCTTTGGCCCATGCCCTGGCCCGAGCGCGGCGCCGACCGGCTGCTCTTCCGCAAGGTATCGCGTCTGTTACGGGAACACCGGTATGACGTCATCCATACCCACAATACCCAGGCCTTCCTGGACGGCGGACTGGCCGCCCTCCTGGCCCGGGTCCCGGCGCGCGTCCATACCGACCATGCCCGCCCCTTTCCGGACCGGTTCAAATACATGGCCATGGAAAGGCTCATGTCCTATTCCTACGACAAGGTGGTGGGCGTCTCGGCCCATACCGCCGAGAACCTGCGCAAGTATGAAGGCATCGCGGAGAAGCGCCTGGAGGTCATCCTGAACGGCATCGACGGCGGCTGGTACCGCGCGGAAAGCGCCCGCGCGGACTCCTCCGCGCTCCGGCGCGCGGCGGGCCTCTCCGGGTTCAAGCGCGTTATCGGCCTGGGCGTGCGCCTGGAGGAGCAGAAGGGCATCCGCTTCCTGCTCGCGGCCATGCCGCAAATCCTCTCCCGGCATCCGGACACGGGCCTCGCCATCGCCGGCGCCGGCTCGCAAGCGGAAGCCTTGCAGGCCCAAGCCGAATCCCTGGGCATCGCCGGCAACGTGCGTTTCCTCGGCGCCTTCCCGCAACTCACGAGCTTCTATCCGCTCATCGATCTCTTCGTCCTGCCCTCGCTATGGGAAGGCCTCCCGCTTTGCCTCCTGGAAGCCATGTGCCTGGGGCTGCCCATCGTCGCCACCCAAGTGGGCGGCGTGGGCGATCTGATCAAGGACGGCGAGACCGGCCTGCTTGTCCCCGCCGAAAGCCCCAAGGCCCTGGCCGCGGCTGTCACGGAATTGCTCGACCAACCGGAACGGGCCGAAGCTTTGGGCCGCGAGGCGCGCAAGGTCTTCGACGCCCGCCATGACAGCGGCGTGATGGTCGGCCACTACCTCGATCTCTACCAGGCCTGCCTCGCGCGCAGGCCGTGAAAGTATTTATGAGCCTCTATCGAATCGGCTTCTGGACCTTGGCCGCCTACCTGATGGTGGACTTCGGCCAGGTGCACCAGATCATACCCGGACTCAAATACATGCTGCCCGGCGCCCTGACCGAAGGCCTGCTCTTCCTGCTGGTGCTGGCCGAGCTGCCGCGCACGCTCAACGCTCCCGGCGGCGGCTGGTTCCGCCCCATCCTACTGTGGCAAGTATTGTTCCTCGGCTCCGTGGCCTTGGGGCTCGTCTTCGCCGTGACCCAGGGCCGCGCCCTCATGGTCCTCAAGACCGAGGTCCCCAGGTTCCTCACGGGTTTCCTGGGCATCCTGATTTTCCTGCGGCGCATCGAGGATCTGCGCATCCTCCAGAACCTGTTCATCGGCGCAGCCCTGCTGATCTCCGGCTGGTGCATCCTCCATAGCGGACACGGACCCGGCCTCTATAAGGACGAGAACGATGCGGCCCTGGTGCTGGTCATGCTGCTGCCTTTCTCTTTCCTGAAATTCTTCGGCGAGTCCGGCCGCAGGCGGAGCCTCTGGCCGCTGGGGGTCTTCTTCATCACCCTGGTCGCCATCGGCCTCACCCTCTCGCGAGGCGGCATGGTGGGCGTCATCCCCGCCCTGGTCTTCTGCTGGCTCAAGAGCAAGAACAAGGCGGTGGGGCTGGCCCTGGCGGGCGTGGCCCTGTTGGGCGCGCTCCTGTTCATGCCCGCGGACTTCAAGACCGAGTTCAAATCCATCGGCGATACGGAGGAAGGCACGGCCGAGGCCCGGCGGTATTATTGGGACCTTTCGGTAATGATGTTCGAGAAGCGTCCCGTGGTGGGCGTGGGGGCGATGAGCTGGGGCAATGCGCTTTACTCGGGACTCCTCAAGATTTCCGATCGCCGCGCGCATATGACGCCCCATTCCATCTACTTCCAGCTCCTCTCCGAGCTCGGCCTGGTAGGCGTCTTCTGCTGGATGGGCTTCCTCACGGCCACCTTCCGGGAATTGCGCGGCCTGCGCGGGTCCAAGCTCCAGCGTGAGGCGGGCATGGCTTATGGGTCCGGCACCGGTCCTTTGACCGGACCCGATCCCTCCGAGATGCGGCGCATCAGCGAGGACATCCAGTATATGCGGCATTTCGCGGCGGCCCTGGCCATCGGCATCGTGGGCTACCTGATCAGCGGCGCCTTCCTGTCGGTGCTGTTCTATCCGGGCATCGTCTTCTTCGCGGCCATGGTGCAGGCCACGGGATCGATCTGGCGCACGCGCATCCTGATGCTTTATGTGGCCCGGCTCCGCGGGGAGTCCCATGCGGACGCCACGGCGCCGGACCCCTCCCCAGCCTGGCCGGATGCGGTGACGGCATGATCGCGGAAGGGAAGCGGGAGGCGGAAATGACCAGCCTGGCCCCGCCGCGAGTCTTCGCGGGCGCGGGCTGGCTGGCCCTGTGCAAGCTGGGCTCGCAGATATTCTCCTGGATCGGCACCTTCTACGTGGCCTCGCGCCTGTCGCCCACGGATTACGGCCTTTCCAATCTCTCCACCGCGTTCACCGAATTCGCCGTCATCCTCACCAACCTCGGCATCGGCACCACCTTGGTCCAGAGGAAGGAGGTCGACAGCGAAAGGGCCGACACCTTGTTCATGGCCACCGTGTTCATGGGCGTCTTCCTGGCCCTGACCGCCTTGGGTGTCGCCTATTTCGGCGCCTGGTACTTCCGCAATCCGGCTTTGCTCCGCCTCACCCAGTTCACGGCGATCATCTACCTCCTGAGCTCCATGACCATAGTGCCCTACAACTTCCTCAACCGCGAAATGCGCTTTAAGGAACGCGGGCTTCTGGACATGTACAGCGTGATCGTTTCCATCTCCCTCATGATGCTCTTGGCCTCGCTCGGCTTCGGGGTCTGGACTTTGCTCTGGGGTTCGGCGGTGCGGTTC
>DAINDC010000078.1:6689-16616 GCA_036732085.1 Fibrobacterota bacterium
TGGGACTGGCCTTCTTCTGGTCCGGCTATCGGCCGCAGTTCCGCTTCAAGTGGGAGCTCCTCAAGGAGGACATCGGGTTCAGCGCGCAGCTCACCTTGAACTGGCTCCTGTTCGTGATGAAGGAGCGGAGCATCCCCATCATCATGGGCCGCGCCTATTCCGTGGCCCAGCTGGGCCTGCTCGGATTCGCCGGCAGCCTTTCCGGCATTCCCAACCTCAAGGTGGTGCAACTGCTGCGGGAAGTCCTGTTGCCGCTCCTCGCCAAGCGCAGCCATGACCCGGAGGCCCAGTTGCGCGGGCTCGCCACGGCCCTCAAGGGCATGGCGCTGCTCGTGGTGCCCATGTACCTTTGCGGTTACTACTACGGTCAGGACACGCTCACCATCATTCTCCCGGAAAAATGGACTCCCATGTTCCCGATCTTCCAGGTCCTATGCCTGGTGCAGCTCTGGAACGTGCTCGCCAGCGTCGTCTCCATCTACAATACCGCGCAAGGCAAGCCCGGCCGATCCACCTGGTTCGAACTGGCCATGGCCCTCGCCATCCCCGCGGCCACCTTCGCGTTCCGGCACCTCGATCTCACCCGGCTCGCCCACCTCTGGTCCGCCATCGGCGCCGTCATTTTCCTCGCCTGGTTCGCGTGGCAATTCCACCGGGAAGGCCCCTTCATACGCAACTACCTCGGCCAGACGCTTTCCGTGGCCGCCATCTGCGCGGGCCTGTTCAGCTTGGACGCCTTGCTGCTGCCGCATGCGACCCTCCATCTGCTGGTGCCGCCTTCGGCCTGGATCACTTTGGCCGTCCGCATCGGGTTTTTCATCGCCGGGTACGGCCTGTTCCTCCGCTTGAGCCAATGGGATTTCCTCATGGCTCTTAAAAAGAAGTAATCGTGAAGAGAAGAAGTAATCGTAAAAGGAAGAAGTAATCGTAACGGGAAGAAATGATCGTAAATTTCGGAAGCGTAAAGGACGCATGAAAAAAAGGAGACCAAATGAATATCGGAATTTTGGGATCGGGAATGGTAGGCGGCACCATCGGCGGCAAGCTCCTCAAGCTGGGGCATAAGGTCAGGATGGGATCGCGCGCGGCCAATAACGAGAAGGCAGCGGAATGGGTCAAGACCGGCGGCGCCAACGCGTCCCAGGGCACCTTCGCGGATGCGGCCGCCTTCGGCGAAATCCTGTTCAACTGCACCTCGGGCCTGGGCTCGCTCGATGCCTTGAAAGCCGCCGGAGCCGCCAACCTCAAGGGCAAGCTCCTCATCGACGTCTCCAATCCCCTGGATTTTTCCAAGGGCATGCCGCCCACGCTCACGGTCTGCAATACGGATTCGCTCGGCGAACAGATCCAGCGCGCCTATCCCGATGCCAAGGTGGTCAAGAGCCTCAATACCACCAATGCCATGCTGATGGTCAGCCCCGGCCAGCTCGGCGGCGGCGATCATACCATGTTCATGTGCGGCAACGATGCGGGCGCCAAGGCCCAGACCGCGGACATCCTCAAGAACTGGTTCGGCTGGAAGGACGTGATGGATCTGGGCGACCTCACCGCGGCCCGGGGCCAGGAAATGATCCTCCCGATCTGGCTGCGGCTATACGGCTCCCTCAAGACCGGGAATTTCAATTTCAAAATCGTGCGCTGAGATCCCGTCGCGGGTCAAGGGGGCCCGGCGGGTCCGGGGGACCCGGCTCACTTCACGTATTTCCAGTTCCTGATCTTCCCTTCCGACAGCCATTCCACCGAGGTCGCGAGCCGCTTGGCCCGCGTCGCCTCGGTCTTGGCGATATAGGCGTCGATGCGAGGATCCTTGCTGGCCACGGTTTTTCTCCTCCGGAAATTTATCTCTTCGTGATTTTGTTCTTGGTGATTTTGAAATGCAGCCCGCTGTCCATATAGAGCGTGTCGCCGCGGATGGTGATCAGGCTCCCGGGGAAATACGGCCGGAAAGCTTCCGACAGGAAGTACAAGGTATCGCCGGAGTAACGGTAAGCGCCCTTCGCCTTGAGGTTCTCCTTGACCACGGCATAGCCGTACTCGGCGGTCCCGTCCGCATAGAACCGCAGGAACTCGCCGCCCACCGGAGCCGCGCGCTCCGCGGAAAGGACCAAAGCATGGCCTCCCCGGCCGCAACCATCCAGTCCCGATCCCAAAAGGCCCAGTCCCAAAAGGGAGAGCAGGAACAGCCAAGCCCGCTTGCGTTTCCAGTCTTTCAAGTCCGCCTCCAATGCCCGTGCAATCTCCGCATGGATCGGAAAATATAAACTCATATGGATTCATACCATTCGATTGCTATGCCTTCCTCCCGCATTTATTTTCGGAATATGCCGCGACTCCGACCCCTATTGCGACTCGCCTGGCGCCTCCCCCGGCGACTCCACCGCTTTCTCGCCAAGCCCGGTATCCTGGCGGTTGCGGCCTGGGCGGGAATCGCGCCCGTGGCGCCTGCGATAGGGGGCGAGGGCGAGTCCGTGGGAAGCGGGGAAGCGTATGCAAGGATGCTTTTCCATTCCGATCTGGAGAACCTCGATGGCGGATGTTTCTCCCGGCGTCCGGACGCGGGCTGCGATGGCTGGATGGGCATCCACGATTCCAGCATCTCGATTGGTCGCGGGGAAAAAGCCCATTCGGGCCGGCAGGCTTTGAAGATCGACTTCAAGCGGAACGAGGATTTCGGCGGGGCCTGGCGGGCCGTCAAGACCCGGCATCTCTTCGCCCGTTTCTACGATTACTACGATCGGAATTTCGACTTCGCCGCCGGCATGAAAATCCTCCGCATCTCCTCCTTCAACGAAGCCAAACAGGTCAATGATTTCGATATCATCCTGCAGCTCAAGGCCGATGAACCCGGCAGCAACAACTGCGGCCTCACCGACGCCAAATACCTGGACCTCTCCTGCAATGGCAGCCATCCCGTGGATTGGGGCAGCCTGGAAATCCGCTGGACGCCGATGCGCGGGCGTTGGTACGCCATCGAGACCGAGGTGAAACTCAATACCCCCGGACACTCGGACGGGGAATTGCGCCTGTGGATCGATGGCAGGCAGGTGGCGGAAAAGACCCGCATGAATCTCACCGATACCGTGAGCTCGCCCATCAACCGGGTGATGTTCGGCGGCTGGTATTCCAACTCGGCCGCGGGCAAGAACCCCTGCCCCAATCCGGCCACGGAATCGATCCGTTACGTGGACGATCCCGTTCTCTCCACCACCTATATCGGCCCCATGCGCGGCATGCTGGCCTCGGAGCAAAGCGGGCCAAGCGAATCCCCGGGTTCTCTTCCCGCCGCAACGCCCGCTCCGGCCTCCGGGAATGCCAAAGCCCATAAAGCCAATCGGTACAATCCGATCCCGGATTGATCGTCAATGGATCGATTAGCGCGACGTTGATCGTTAGCCGTTAAGCAATCGATTCGCGCGATGGGCGGAGATCCCGCAACGCGCTTTCCAATTCGGCCAGCAACTGCTCCCACTCTTCCGCGCGGCGCGCATGGAAGCGCCGGATGCCTTCGGTATAATGCGGCAGGTCCGCGATCAGGACGCGCAGCTGTCGCTCCACATCCTCGGCCGTGCCATCGGTATGGACGGCTCCGGCATGGAAATATTCCCGCAAGGTCTCGGAGTCCCCCAGTATCAGGGGCTTGCCCAGGACCGCCGCCTCATAGCCGCCGCAGACCAAGGTCGCGGGCCTTTGCGTCACCGCCATGACCGCATCGCTGCGCGCCATCAAATCGAAATAGGCCTGGTCGCTGAGGAATCCGGTGGGCAGGAAATTATCCGGAGCCGCGGACACCAGCTTGGCGTATTGCGGCTTCATGCGGCCCGTGATGCGCACCACCACCTTGCCCCGGAGTCGGCGGCAGGCTTCGATGGTTTCGGCGATGGGCTCATCGAAGGCCCAGGAGGAGACGAACAGGATCTCGGCCGGATGGCCATCGGCGAGGGAATCCCCGGACGCGGGAAAACGAGTTGCGGGTTGCGAACGTGCGGCCCCGCTCCAACCGGTCGCCGCGAGGTCCGGAAACGGATCGGGCAGGACGAAGGCGCGGCCGCCGGAGGCCTCCACCTTGGCCCGCAGCTCCTTGTTGGTGACCAAGGTCAGGTCCGCATGGCGCAAGGTATAACCGCTCAGCAAATCGGACATGCGCCGCTTGAAGCCGGCCTTACCAGGGGGGGCCAGGAAGGCGAAGTTGCTGTGGCGATCGACCACCAAGGCAAAGCCGAAAGGCTTCTTGAGCAAGCAGGCCAGGGCCGCCAGCACCATGGAGGGGTTCTGCACGAAGACCAGGCCGCGCCTCTGCCTGGCGAGCAAAGCGATGGTCTTGGAAATCGAGAGTGGATAACGGAGCCAGCCCCGCCCTTCGTCCACGCAGAGCCGCAGCCGCGCGCGCATGCGCCCGGAAAGGTTGAGCGACCTACGCTGCTCCTCCCAGGCGATCCAGATCCTTTCCCTGGCCGGGGCCGCTCCGCTGTATGCGGCCACCCCGTCAGCCGCCTTCGCCCCGGACGGAGCGTCTGCGACGGCGGGGCCCGGCGACGGCGGGGGAACGGCGGGGATAGGGGGTATCATAGGCGGAACCTCCGCCCCAGCATGTTGTAGATCTTCCAGATGGCGCCTTGCTTGGCCACGTCGATCAGCTTGTCGATATCGCGCCCCATGCTCCCGATCCAGATGCCACCGGAATAGCGGCGATAGTCGTGGAAGGCGAGTTGGTTGGGGAAGAGGGACTGGTGTTTGTACAGCCAATCGCGATTGGCATCATGGAGAACCACCACCCCATGCGGGGAAAGCAGGGAGCTTGCCTCCAATAGGCAGGCTTCGCGGGCGCGGCCATCCACCAGGATGAAATCGAATGCGCCGTACTGGGCGGGGAACTTGACATAGTTGCGGAACTCCTTCAAGTCGCCGTCGCCGGCCGAGACGGACCAGCGCTGCCGGTCCGGCGGGACATGATGCAGGCGGACCTGCCGGGGCAAATCCATCGTTATGATCTTCCCGGCCCAGTCTTCATCATGCTCCACGGCAATCCATTCCCCATCCTCGGTCAGCAGCCTGGGAAAGTGCAAGGTCCCGTAACCGACGCCCCATTCCAGGCAGCGCTTGGGCTGCAAGGCGATCAGGAGATCCTCGATGACCCGGATCTCCCGATACTTCATCCACGGCTTCCGGGTCGGTTTCTGGAAAACCTTTTCCATCACCTTGTCACGGTATTCACGTAAAGCCTGGTCAAAGAAAACCTGTACGGGGCGATCCTTGGGACGCGGAGGAATGACCTGGATATTGCCGGAGGTTTGCGCCATAGTTCAATCCTTTTTCTTCCCATTACGGAGTCGTCCAATTAGTCCGATTAGTAAAGACTTCCGATTGCGGAATTCCCCGAACCGGTTCCCATAGGTTTAAGATCAAATCCGACCCGGTGACCGGCAAGCGGAAAAAAAGAGGCCTCCGGAAGCCAAACCGGCCCATCGGGCCCCATTTTCCGGGCTTCCCGGGCATTGGGTCCCACGCAAGATAAAGTTCTGGCATCTCTCCGCCGAAAATCTTTTTTCGGATCATGACCTTCTTCAACCTCCCGCCCAGCGGCAATGCAGTGCCGGCGTCCTTCCTACTCGGAGCCGGGACCCGGGATTTCCCCTCCGCCTTCGCCGCCCATAGCGGCTTTTCCCGCGACCGGATCCTCTTCACGGATTCCGGGGCCGCGGCCCTGTATGTATATCTGCGCGGCCTGCGCGCGACGCATCCCGGCCGCCGCGCCGTGGCCGTGCCCGCCTGGTGCTGCCCCACCGTGCCGCAGACCGTGATCCAGGCCGGCCTGGAACCGGTGCTGGTCGATCTGGACCCGTCCACTCTGGGTTACGACACGTCCTCGTTACTGGAAGCGAAGGGAAAAGGCCTGGCGGCCGTCATCCTCGTCCATTTCTTCGGATTGTCCCAGCCCGTGCCCGCCGGCGATTGGACGGGGACGGCCTTCGTGCGCGATTGCGCCCAGGATTTCGATCATCGCGCGGATCCCGGGGACGGCACGTGCAGCTTCTATAGCTTCGGCCGGGGCAAGGCCCTGAACGCCGGGCACGGCGGGGCCCTATGCCTGCCCGCCGGCCCGCCCGCCGACGAGGCCCTCACAAGCGCCTGCCGCATGGCCTGGGAGGCGCTGCCGGAAAGCCTGGCGAATCCCATGCCCAAGGCCCTGGCCATCAATCTCCTCTCCCGGCCCCGCATCTTCTGGGCCCTGACGGGCCTGACGTTCCTGGGGATCGGCGCATGCGTCTGGCAAGCCCCGCTCGCCTATGCGCGCATCTCCGCCCGATTCGACAAGCTGGGGACCGCCTGCCTGGAAGCCTACCGGCAACGCCGCGATTTCTACCGCCGCCTCATCGACAAGTACCGGGCCCTGGCCTGGGCCTGCGACGGGGACTGGCTCCACAGCCCGGGGGCGGGCGCCGCCCATGCCGAACTTCCCACCCGCTTCCCCATCCTGGTACGCGACAAGGATCTGCGCCGCGACATTTTCCGGGAGATGAATCTCCGCTTCGGTGGGGTAACCCGCATGTATCCCGAGCCCCTGCCCCGCCTCCCGGACGCTCCCGCGGGCCTCGCGTCGGGGGCCGACTTCCCCGGGGCCCGGCGCGTGGCCGGGGAAATCCTCACCCTGCCCATGACGGCGGAACTCATCGGCCGCGAAGAGGCCTTCCTGGACGGCCTGAAGGGAAGCTTGAATCGCCACGGCGCCTTGCGCCAAAAGCCGTTCCGGGTGGAACCGGCCGCGCCGTCCTGGCTGCGCCTCCATTTCCCCAAACGATCGGCGCCCGGCTCCCTGCCCGGGGCCTTGCCCACCGGCTCCGGCTGGGCGGCCTAGCTCCAACGCCTTTTCGGGTGTTTCAGAGTATTTTTGGCTTGCCTACCCACCAGGATATTCCTTCACTTGGTGGAGGATTTTCATGGCGGAAGGGCTGAAGATCGTTTGAGTCCGATCCGGTCCGGTAAGCTTCAATCCGAGGCGCGGTCTTCCATCTTGGCTTCCATCTGGACCGTGATGCCGTTCTTCTTCATCATGTCATAGAGGGTAGGCCGCGTGAGGCCCGTGACCTTGGCGGCCAGGGAGATATTGCCCTTGGCCTGCTTCAGGGCGTTCAGGATGAAGTTCCGATCGAACATTTGGCGCGCCTCGCGGTAGGACAGCACCGTGAAGGACGTTTCCGACAATTGCAGATCCTCGGGCTCGATGGTCTGCGCGGCGCAGGTGATGGACGCGCGGTTGAGCTTGTTCTCCAGCTCGCGCACGTTGCCGGGCCAGCTGTAGTTGAGCAGCATCTGTTCCGCGCGCTTGCTGAGCTTGAGGCGCGGCTGGTTGAACTTGGAGCGGTTATGCTCGATGATGCCGGCGGCGATGAGCGGGATGTCGTCCTTGCGATCGCGCAGGGGCGGCAGGGTGATCTCGAACTCGCTGAGGCGGTAATAGAGATCGGTCCGCATCGCGGTATTGTCCTTGTCGGACAGGTTGGTCTTGTTGGTCGCGGCGATGATGCGCACGTTCAGCGGACGGAAGGTGGTCTCGCCCACGCGTTGCAGCTTCTGATCCTGCAGGAAGCGCAGGAGCTTGACTTGCAGGGCCATGGGCATGTCCCCGATCTCGTCCAGGAACAAGGTCCCCTTATGCGCGGATTCGATGAGGCCCATCTTGTCCGTGCTCGCGCCCGTGAAGGCGCCCTTGACATAGCCGAAGAGCTCGGACTCCATGAGGCTCGCGGGGATGGATCCGCAGTTGATGGGCACGAAGATCTCGTTGCGTCGGTGGCTGTGGAAATGCACCGAGCGCGCGCAAAGCTCCTTGCCCGTGCCGCTCTCGCCGGTGATGAGGACGCTCACGTCGGTGGCGGCCAGCTTGCGGATATGCTCGAAGATCTTCAGCATCGGCTCGCTCTGGCCGATCATGAGGTAGTCGGAATCGCTGGGGAGCCCCACCGTGGCCTTCTCGACCGCCGGCTTCTCCAAGGTGCTCAGGCGGCAGGCGCGCGCGAGGATGATCTTGAGCTCGTCGATGTCCACGGGCTTCTGCAGGTAATCGAAGGCTCCGCGCTCGACGGCCCGGCGGCCCAGGTCCTGGGTGGTATTGGAGGTGATGACGATGATCTTGGCCATGCGATCTTCGCTGAGCACGGCGTCGATGATGTCCAGCCCGCGTTCGGGCTTGTTCTCGAGGCCCATGTCCAGGCAGAAGACGCCCGGGCGATGCTTGCGCAGGGACTCGATGCAGCCGTCCAGGGTTTCCGTCTCCAGGATTTCATAATCGGAATTGAGAGCCCATTTCATCTGCTCACGTAGTCCGACGTTGTCTTCCACCAAAAGCAGTTTGACCATTAAATTCCCCAAAGGCCCTAAAAGATAATCATCCGACCCAAACGGATTTCCAAGTATCTCCGCTCCCTACCGGGCGATTGGGAGATGGGTCTTGATGGTTTCCGGTGATGGTTTTCTTTACACAGCCACGGCGTTCTTTACAAAACACTAATTGTGAACGTGGAAATCCATTACTTTAAATCACTTTTACTATGGTACAGCAATTGCAATACTATCATACCAGAAGTAAGTAAGTGAAATAAACTCAAAAAGGGGAAAAACTCAATATGCATAAGCTTCTTATGGCCATCTTAGGACTGGGTTCGATAGTCGCCGTTCACGCCGCACCCATCACTTTTACCGATATCTACAATCCCACCGACGTGTATCTTTCGAACTCGGGAACCAATACCTATACCTTCACCCATAATATTTTGAATGAGGGCTTTGTCCCCTCCCTGTATAACATCCTCAATGCCGATATCTATATCACCATGGCGGATGACGGCGATCGCGCCTCCGAGAACGTCCGCATCAGCCTGGACAACCTGGTGGTCGCGCATGCGATGGATGTCGATTCCGGCGCCTACCACTTCACGGTCAACTCCACCCTCCTGCAGGACGACGGCCTCCTGGTGGTGAACCTCAATGTCTTGAGCGGCGACTTCTACTTCCAGAAGTCCGAGCTCGATGTCACGGCCGAAGCCGTGCCCGAACCCGGGACTCTCGCCCTCACCGGCATGGGCCTGCTGGGACTTGGCTTCGCCTTCCGTCGCAAGCGCGTCTAAGGACAGTTTCGCAGGACTCCTGCGCGGTGATTTAAAGCAATCGGACAAGGTCGGATGGACTTTGGAAATGGAACCCGGAAGGGTTCCATTTTTTATTCCGGGTGCTGGTTATTCCGTTGTTATTTTAAGACAGGAATCGGCCCAAAAATTGAATTTACCTAAGGATAAACTGAGTCAAAATGGAAAGCCAATGAAGAAAATCAAAAAAGAAATTCAACACCAAATTGACGAACTCAGCGATGTCGAAAAGCTTCTTGTTGTCGACTACATCTTAGCAGATTTGGATAAACCCGATCCCGAAGTCGATAAGGCTTGGGCAAAAGAGGCCGTTAAAAGGCAAAAGGCAATGAGAAGCGGGACAATGAAAGTTTTCTCCTATGACGAAGTGATGAAAAAATATTTGAAATGAGAGTCTTGCTTGGCGAAGCCGCCAAAGTTGAATTGGAAAACGCGATAGAGTGGTATGAATTGCAGAGCAAAGGTCTTGGCGGACGTTTCGCTCAGGCAGTTGATGTAACGGTAAAGCGCATTGTCCTTTACCCCGTGATTAGCCCAACATTGGTCAAGGAAATTCGAAGAGCGATGGTGAATGGATTTCCATACGGAATCATTTATTCATTAAAAGATGAGTACATCGAAATTATCTCCGTCGCTCATTCTCACAGAAAACCAATGTATTGGGAAAAAAGATTCAAATAAAAGCCGCCGTATAACAAAGCGGTTCAACAAGCCAAGGGGCGGTGCTCGCTTGTTACTCTGTTGCGCGGTGGTTAAATAATATCGATATTTAAAATATGGATGCGCG
>DAINDC010000079.1:0-7708 GCA_036732085.1 Fibrobacterota bacterium
AGGATGGCGGTGGGATGGATGCGCATGGCCGGGAGGCGGACCTCAGACCATCGACGCCTTGATGATCGCCTCGGCCACGAGCTCGCCTTCGATCTCCACGCGGGTCTTGACCACGGCGAAACCACGACGGTATTTCTCCAACTCGCCGATGAGGGTGAGGATATGGCCAGGGCGGACGGGACGCCGGAAGCGCGCCTCCTCGATGCCGGCGAAGGCCGGGCGCTTGCCTGCGGACTCCTCGGGGAAGGAGAGGGCGACCAGGATGCAACTGACCTGGGCCAAGGCCTCAATCTGGAGGACTCCGGGCATCACCGGTTCTTCCGGAAAATGCCCCATGAAGAAAGGTTCGTTGAAGCTGACGTTCTTCTGGCCGATGATGGACTTGCCTTTTTCAAAAGCGACGATACCGTCCACGAGTAGGAAGGGATAACGGTGGGGCAGGACTTTGAGGATGCCCGCATAGTCCATCAGGAATTTCGGATTGTCCGATTTGAAAAGGTTTTCCGCGTTCTCGCCCATGCCGTTCCCTCTCCGCCTATTGGGTTTCCGGGGTAAATCTAGTTCAATGACAGTTTTTCCAGGAGCAGGTGGTTGATGGAATGGCCGCCGTTACGGATCTCGATGTCCAAGCGAGGCAGTGCCCAACCAGCCAAGGCCAGGTCTCCGAGCAGATCGAGGATTTTATGTTTCGCCAGCTCGTCCTCCATGCGCCATGAGGTTTGGTTTAACAGAGGATAAGGCCCGACCGGCCAAAGCGGATGCTGCGCGTGCAAGGCTGCATACTCGGCCTCCGTCTCGGCGAGGAGGAGTCCCGAGTCCAGACCGGCGCCGGCCATGAGACCGGCTTGCAGGGCGTCGCGCCATTCCCGATGGAAGGCGAAGGTGCGGGCCGGAAGGATTTCGTGCCAAGCCTGGACCGGATCCTCCAGCAGAAAAGTTTGGTGGAGGGGAGATCGATCCAAGTGGTAGCGTACCCGGAACCGAGGCGCGGGCCGAACCCGGATATGGCCGTAGTCCCAGGCATGTTCCCAATGCAAAGCACAAGCATACTCGCGCCAGGCAGGACGGGCGGCCTGGGCCGGCGCCAATTGGGAAAGGGCTTCGCGAAACGGCAGGGCGCTGCCGTCGAGGCCGGGCAGCTCGGACGCGTCGCAGCGAAAATGCACGGGTAGATCGGCGAAGAAGAGCAGGGCTGCGAGCAGATGCTCGGGTGTGCGGATGGGGGCTTCGGAATCGCCGAGGAAAGTGGAGCGCGCGGCCGACCTCGGAAGTCGATGCAGATCGGAAATGGTCAAAAGATTCCGATGGCCCGGAAAGGAAAAACGAGGTTCCCGGATCCCCATGTCAGGATCAATGAGATCCATCCGCAAGCGGCAAGCTGTCCCGCTATGGACTCCCGGGCCGCTCAGAACCAGGCCGGAGGGCGCCGTCATCTCTTGTCCTAAGGATCCCGGCGCGAGTCCAAACGACGCAGATGGATTTGTTGCCGCCGCCACTTCCGCAGCGGTTGCGCCGGGAAGCCCGCCACCACGGATTTATCGGCCAGATCCTTGGTCACGCCGGAACAGGCCGCCACGGAAACATCGTCGCCGATCCGCAAATGCCCGTCGACCGAAGCCGCGCCGCCCATCTGGAACCGGTTGCCGATCTCGGTGGAACCGGCGATCCCGCTCTGGGAGGCCAGCAGGCAATCCTCGCCCAGGCGCACGTTATGGGCGATTTGAACATGGCTGTCCAGCTTGCAGCCCCGACCCATAGTGGTGGGATTGAGCACGCCGGCCGCCACCACCACATTCGCGCCAATCCAGCATTCATCGCCGATGTCCACGCCGGCCGGATGCGGCATGGCCAACAGGCCCTGCCGGCCCGGGAAGAACCCGAAGCCCGCACAGCCGATGACGGCGCCGGATTGGATGACGCAGCCGCGTCCGATGCGGCAGTGGTCTTGCACCGTGGCATTGGCCTCGATGCGCGTGCCCCGGCCGATATAGGAGCCCCGGCCCACATACGCTCCCGCGCCCACGAAAACATCGCCCTCCAGATGGCCTTGGACCACGGCTCCCGTCTCGATGCGGTTACCGGCCGCACCGGTGGCAGCGGCAGTCGGGAAAGGCTCGGGGCGGAGGAACAGCTCGCGCAGGGCCAGCAGCAAGGCGGACATGGCCGCATGGATGGATTGGACCCGGATCACGGGGATGCCATCGGGCGTTTTTATTTCAGGTTCGGCCAGGATCAACGCCGCGCGCACCCGCTGGCGGATCCGCATCGGGGCATCCGCGCCCAGGAAGGTGATCGAATCCGGACCGCTGATATCCGGGGAGTCGATGGCACCCAGCTGCAGCGATGGAAAGTAAGGGCGGTCCGCCTGGAGCCCGGCAGACGGGGCGGCGGCGGAATCGGTGGCTGAAATGGGAGCGGAAAGGAAAGGCCGGCAATGCCGCAGGATCTCGGCGGCAGGGATGGCGGCCCGTAACCGCAAAGTTACTTGGTCTCTTTGTTCAGCACGTCGATGACCTTCTGGGTCAGGTCGTTATCCTTCTTCCAGAAGACGACGGCGCCGGCGGCCCGGTCGATCACGAGATCATAGCCTTCCTGGTTGGCGACGTCCTGGATGGTCTTCTTGATCTTCTGGATGATGGGGCCGGAGAACTCCTCGTTCTTCTGGAACAGCTCCCCGTCCTTGCCGTAGATCTTCTGGACGAACTGCTCGTACTCGCTCTTGCGCTTGAGGAAGTCCGCTTCCATCTCCTTCTTCTTCTCTTCGCTGAGCATCAGGGACTGCTTTTCCAGCTTGTCCTTCATGTCCATGAGATCCTTCTGCTTGGTGGCGGCATCCTGCTCCCACTTCTGGACCTGCTTGTCGTATTCCTTCTGCGCCTTCTTGGTATCGGCATATTTGTCGAAAACCATCTTCGAGTCGACATGCGCGATCTTCAGATCGCTTGCGGATGCCAGACCCGCGAATAAAAGACTGAATGCCAATACCAGATGCTTCATCGTTCCTCCTTAAAATCCTTGCTCGATGACAAAATTCACGACCGGCGCATTGCCAATCTTGGCCTGGCGGGTCCCGTCATAGTTCTCGACATCATCCAACGGCCAGCCGAAGTCGAAGCCCATGCCGAACGGCGCCACCAGCGGGATGACCAGCCGGAAGCCGAAACCGAAGTCGCGGCGCAAGTTGGAGAAATCGATTTCCTCCCAGGGCTTGGGGACCGCGTTATTGTTGATGGGGTTGTAATAAGGAAGGCCCAGGTTGGGATCGTACTTGGGCACATTGCCGAAGACATTGCCGACGTCGAAGAAGCCGAGCAGGTAGAAGGTATTCTCCACCACCGGATAGGTCAGCTCCGTGACCACGGACAGGAAGCTGCGGCCGATACGGGCGCTGCCGATGCTGCCGGGATCATACCCGCGCATCTTGCCCTGATAGCCGAGCACGCCGCCCATCTGGAACAAATCATAGGTCTGGATATTGCCGCCCAGCAGCATGCCGAACTCCGTCTCCACGCCCAGGACCAGCTTCTGCACGGTCGGGAACCACCAATCCACCTTGGTCTCGATTTGATGGTAATCGAAATCCCCGCCCAAGGGTCCGCCCACGCGGCTATAGGTCAGCCGGTACAAGGAGCCTTCCGAGGGGAAGAAGGGCAGGTTCTTGTCGTCGCGGGTGATGGAGAGATGCAGCGAGGATTCCAGGCCCGAGGGGACGATGAGGGAGCTGGGATTGCTGCTCAGGCCATTGTCGTTCTGGGTGAGGTTGTAACTGCTGCTGACGGAGAAATAATCGTCCGGCCAGGTGAGCCGGCGGCCGAGGTTGAGGCGCAGGCCCTTGCGGGTATAGTCCTGCTGGTTGGCGACCAGGGATTTCTGGAAGCTGTAGAACAGGCTGCCGCCCACCAGGGTCGGGGTATCCAGGAACCAGGGTTCGGTGAATCCGATGGAAGCGAGCTGCTTGTTCGGCCCCCATTCGGCGCTGAGGTCAGCCCGTTGGCCATTGCCCAGGAAGTTCGGGATCTGCAATCCCAAGGTGCCCACAAGCGCGTCCCGCTGGCTATAGGCCAAACCCGCGGAAACGGTACCGGTGCCGGCCTGCTTCTCCGTCACCTTGAGGACCAGGTTCACGTCGCTGGGATCGCCATCCTTGACCTGCTCGATATTCGGCTCCACATTGTCGAAGAAGGCGAGCTGCATGATGTCGCGCTGGGCGCGCATGATCAGGGATTGGCGGAAGATGTCCCCCGGGAAGAGCTTCACTTCGCGGCGGATGACCTTGTCCTTGGTCTTGGTATTGCCGCGGATGTCCACCAGGTGGATATGGGCGATGCTGTTTTCCTTGATGGTGAAGGTAACGTCCACGATACTGTCCCGGTACGCGAACTGGTCCTGCATGTCCATGAAGAGGTAGCCCTCCTCGCGGAACAGGGACTGGACCTGGAATTTGGTGGCTTCGTACTTCTTCTGGTTGAAGATCTCGCCGGAGTCCAATAGAACCTGGGCGTTGAGCGCGGCATCCTCGATGATATTGTTGTGGATGAAGGTCGCCTTGCCGAAGCGGTACCGCTTGCCTTCGGTCACGTTGATGCGGATGTCCATGTACTTCTTATTGTCGGTATAGTTGATCTTCTCGCCCCTGACGCTGGCGTCGAGGTAGCCGAGTTCACGGTAATAGTCTACAAGGGTGTCCAGGCCCAGGCGATACTCGTCCTCTTTGAAGTCCCCGTCGCGCCACCAGCGATCTTCCTTGGTGGGGAGCTTCTTGCGGAGCTCCTTGTCCTTCACGTGCACATTGCCGTCGAAGGTGATGTAGCGAACCTGCACCTTCTTGCCTTCGTCGATGAGGAAGGTGACGGTCTTGCGTCCGGTCTCCGGTTCCGTGCCCTCTTCAATATCGACCTTGGCGAGCAGGTAGCCCTTGTTATGATAGAGGTCCAGGATCTTCTGGCGATTGCGTTCCACCGCCGACCGGGAGTAGACCTGGCCGTCCAGCAGATCCATGGCTTCCTTGATGGCGTCGTTCTTGATTTTCTTATTGCCCTTGTAGTCCGCGCGGGCCAAGGTCGGAAGTTCCGCCACCACGAAGGTGAGCACGGCGCCTTCCACGGAATCAGGAAAGTCGATGTCTACCCGGACATCGGAAAAAAGTCCCAGCTTGCTCAGGGCCGCGACCGAGGCTTGGACCTTCTGCCGCAGCACGGGGGGCAGGTATTCCTCGCTCCTCTGGACCTGGATGGTATTGAAGATCATGGACTTGTCCACGGTCTTGTTCCCCTCGACCAGGATATTGGCGATCTTCACTTCCTTCACGGGGCTGCGGAAGGTGGGGGCGGTCTGGGCCAGGGAAGGCTTGGCGGTAAAACCGAGGCAAAGCGCTACTAAGGCGATAAATGGCTTGGGAATGGTCAAAAGGCCTTCCTGGTTGGAAACCGGAATAATATAGCTAAAACCCAAATTCAAGAGTCGTGGACGGGCCTAAATTGGGGGAAACGCAAACGGGCCGGCTTGGTGCCGACCCGTTGGAGACTAACGAAAGGAAAGTGCGGTGGATATGGGACAGGCAACCGAGTTGGGCGACAGGGTCGCTTAGCCCTCTTTCACCTCGATATTTTCCTTCTCTTCTTTCTTCACTGGCTCCACGACCTTAGCGCCGGAAGTGGCGGGAGTGGCGGGCAGAACCTTGGCGGTCGAGGACGGCGTGAAGGTCAACTGGTCGCCCTTGCGGCCCACCTTCAGCATGGAATTGTCCGTGATCTTCCCGCGCAGGATTTCCTCCGCGAGCGGATCCTCGATGAGCTTCTGGATGGCGCGGCGCAGAGGACGCGCACCGAGTTGCGGATCGAAACCCTTCTCCACGATCAGGTCGCGCACCGAGTCCGAGATCTGGACCTTGATATCGCGGGGCCCGAGGCGGCTCTCCAGCTCGTTGACCAGGATGTCGACGATGCGGCCCATGTCCTTGCGCTCGAGCGCGCGGAACACGACCAGGTCATCCAAACGATTCAGGAACTCGGGGTTGAAGGCCTTCTTCACTTCCTCGCGGACCATCTTCTCCATACGCTCGTATTCGGTGTTCAGGTCATCCTTGCCGAAGCCGAGGCCCACGCCCTTCTTGATATCCTTGGCCCCGAGATTCGAGGTCATGATGATGAGGGTGTTCTTGAAGTTCACCTTGCGGCCATAGCTATCGGTCAACTGGCCGTCATCGAGGATCTGGAGCAAGATATTGAACACATCCGGATGGGCCTTCTCGATTTCGTCGAGCAGGATCACGGAATAGGGCTTCTTGCGCACCTTCTCCGTGAGCTGGCCGCCTTCTTCGTAACCGACGTATCCCGGAGGCGCTCCCACCAGGCGGGAGACGGCAAACTTCTCCATGTACTCGGACATGTCGATGCGGATGAGGGCGTCTTCGGATTCGAAAAGGAAGGCCGCCAGGGCTTTCACGAGTTCCGTCTTGCCCACGCCCGTGGGGCCCAGGAAGACGAAGCTGCCCATGGGACGCTTGGTCGAATGCACGCCCGAACGCGAGCGGCGGATGGCCTTGGAGATGACCTCGATGGCCTTGTCCTGTCCCACCACGCGCTGGTTGAGTTCCTTCTCCATATTGAGGAGGCGGTTGGATTCGGTGGAAGCCATCTTGGCGAGCGGGATGCCCGTCATCTTGGCGACCACTTCCTGGATGGCGTCCTCGTCCACGATCAGGCGCTCCTCGCGCTTTTGCTCGCGCCACTTCTTGCGCATCTCCTCCAGCTCGGCCTTGAGGCTTTCCTGGGTGTCGCGCAGGCTGGCGGCGGTCTCGTAATCCTGGTTCTCGACGGAGGCTTCCTTCTCCTTGACCACGGCTTCGAGCTCAAGCTCCTTGGCGCGCAGGTCCGGCGGGATGGAAAGGCTGGCCAGGCGCACGCGCGCGCCGGCCTCGTCGATGATGTCGATGGCTTTGTCCGGCATGAAGCGATCGCTCAGATACCTGTCGGACAGGCGCACGGCGGCGTCCAAGGCCGGTTCGGTATAGGTCACCTTATGATGCTGCTCGTACTTGACGCGCAGGCCCTTGATGATCGCCAGCGTATCTACGAGTGAGGGCGGGTCGACCAGGATGGTCTGGAACCTGCGTTCGAGCGCGCCGTCCTTCTCGATATACTTGCGGTACTCGTCCAAGGTGGTGGCGCCGATGCATTGGAACTCGCCGCGCGACAGGGCGGGCTTGAAGATATTGGATGCGTCGAGGGATCCTTCCGATCCGCCGGCCCCGACTATGGTATGCAGCTCGTCGATGAAGATGATGACATTTTCGTTCTTCTGCAATTCGGTCATCAGGGATTTGAGGCGCTCTTCGAACTGACCACGATACTTGGTGCCGGCCACGATGCTGCCCATGTCGAGCGTGACCACGCGCTTGTTCTCCAGGACCTCGGGGATGTTGCGCTCCACGATCTTCTGCGCGAGGCCTTCCACGATGGCGGTCTTGCCCACGCCGGGTTCGCCAATGAGGACGGGATTGTTCTTCTTGCGGCGCGACAGGATCTGGATGACGCGTTCGATCTCGGGACCGCGGCCGATGATCGGGTCGAGCTGGTTCTGGCGGGCGAGCTCGGTGAGGTCGCGGCCGAAATGATCGAGGAAGGGCGTCTTGCTCTTCTTGCGCGAACCGGCGAAATCGGTGCCGCTCTGGGCGTCGCCGCCGCGCAGCACGCGCTCGATCTCTTCC
>DAINDC010000079.1:7718-13707 GCA_036732085.1 Fibrobacterota bacterium
AGGTCGCGGCCGAAGTGATCGAGGAACGGGGTCTTGGACTTCTTGCGGCTGCCCGCGAAGTCACCGGTAGCCGCGCCGGCGGCCGCCGAGGCGTCGCCGCCGCGGAGCACGCGTTCGATTTCCTCCTTCACCCGCTCGTACTCGACGCCGATGCTGGCGAGCGCGTTGGCGGCGGCGGATTCATGATCCTTCATGAGGGCGAGGAGCAGATGCTCGGTGCCGATATACTTGTGGCTCATGGATCGCGCTTCCTGCGCGGCGATCTCCAGGACCTTCTTCGCCCGTGGGGTGAAGGGAATCATCTGGCCGATGGTCATCATCCCTCCGGAAGAGGAGATGGACTTCTCGATATTGCGGGCGAGATCGTCGAGATCGATGCCGAGGTTCTTGAGTACCGCCACCGCTACCCCATCGCCTTCGCGGATGAGGCCGAGCAGGAGGTGTTCGGTACCGACATAATCATTGCCCAGGCGGACGGATTCCTCACGCGCCAGTTGCATGACCTTCTTGACCCTATCCGTAAACATCCCGTTCATGTTTTTTTCCTCGTTGGTCCGGAATATTCCGGACCCTGCTCCTGTGAGGTCTTCGCTCACCCAATGGTTAAAATACTTGTTATGACTTAAATTCCCAATCTTTACGTCGATAAGCAACATCTTCAAACATGGAGTGTCTCCAAGGCCAATCTTACAACATTCGCCCTGCGGATGTCCTCTTCTTCTTTCGCCAGAATGCAACCGGACTCGGTCCGCCCGGAACTTACCCCGAGGTGACCAGATCCAGCGACGACTCTCAGTTCTTCCGCTATCGCAGTAATTTGGGCGGGTAAGAGGGCCAAGTACGCACCAAGTCGCAAGTAAGAACTCAATGCCAACAGCTCCGGATACGATAAAACCGCGGCCCGAGCCAATCGGCGCAAGGAATCCTGAACCCGATCTTCAAGCCTTTTATGATGTTTTTCCAAACACCGGCGCTGGAGACTTCGTTCCCATTCCAACAGGGGTTGGACGCTTCCCAAGAATTCCGTGTAAACCCGGTGCGCGGATTTTCCGGAGCCGCCGCGCGATTTCAGGAGAAAAAGCCCCGCCTCCGCCTCGCCGTTTTCCAAAGCGCTGACTGGAGAGGAGGCAACTCCCAAGGCGGACATCGCATTGCGGGCCTGCGGTAGCTTGCGCGCGAGCGCGAGGCCGGGAAGGTGGACGAGCATTTCGATTTCCAAGGCAGGGCCGATGCGCTCGGGATTGGACGACAGGTAACCGAGCGTTCGGGACCAGGACCAAGGCAATCTCTGATCGCCGCCAACAGGGCGGGACAAGATCTCCTTCGACGGCAATACTTTCAGCGACTTCGCTTCCGGAGAATCTTCGGACCGCTCTTTGGCGGTCTCGTCGGATGGCTCTTCCGGTGGCAATAAGTAAGCCGAAGCGAATTCCGCGGCGGCCAAGCGACCCGGAAAGACCTGCCCGAAAGTCAGGTGCTCCACCTCGTTCACCAAGGCCCAGCTCTTCGCGCCGGGAGCGACGGCGAGATACTTGCTCCCTTTTTTCCCGGGGAAGGGCAAAGAGCGGGAGGGAAGGAGATGGCGTTCCCGCAACAGACGCAAGACATGCGGCGGGCAATCGGAAAGGCGCCAGATGGAATGGTCCCGACGCTTGGCGAACAGGCTCAGGGCCTTGTCGGCCACGGCTTCGCAGGTCTTGGGTGAAGCGGAGACGGCGAAAGGGAATCCGGAAAAATTCCGGAAGGACAGGAGGCGGGTCATCACCACGAAGGGGAATTCTTCCGGAGCCGGGGCCCGGTCCAGGGCGACCGCCGGGGATACCTCCAGGTTACCCCCCCAGGCCAAGGGCATTCCGGACAAGGCCCGGGCGGCCAAAGCCCGGGCGGCCGATTCAGGCCAAGCCAAGTCCGCTGCCGGCCTTTCCTTGATCCGCGCCTTCGATAAGCATCCGCAACCGGCTCGCTTCGCCGTAGTTTTCCACGCGCAGGGCTTCGGCCAAATTGCGACGCCAGCGCGCCAGGCTTTCCGGATCCGGATGCGCGGCCGGCCCTGGCCCGGCGGGCTCGGAGGCGGATATATCCAAAGCGGCATGCATCCACAGCAGATCCGCCTGGAGCGCATCCCCGAAGCTGGCATAGCAATGCGGACAGCCGAACAGGCCGCGCGCGCGGGCCTCGCCCAAGGTGAATCCGCACTGGGTGCAGACCGGGAAGCTATCCATGCCACTCGCCAGTGGATTGCCGTTCCAGCCGCAGCCCGCCGTTTTCCATCATATAGACCCGGCGCGCCTGCGCTGCCAGGCTCAAGTCGTGGGTCACCACCAGGATGGCCACCGAGAGGCGCTGGTTCAGATCGCGGAGCTGGGAATGGAGATGCTCGGAATTCTTCGCGTCCAGATTCCCGGAAGGTTCGTCGCAGAGGAGGATGCCGGGATTGTTGATGAGGGCCCGCGCCAGAGCGATGCGCTGACGCTCGCCGCCGGAAAGTTCGGCCGGAAGATGCTTGAGCCGATGATCCATGCCCACCATGCGGATGAGATCCAAAGCGCGTTCCTCATCGGCCTTGCGCAATCGTCCCGCGATCCGGCTCGGCATGAGCACGTTCTCCTTCACCGTCAGGTCCGGAAGCAGGTGATGGAACTGGAAGACGAAACCGATGTCCTGATTGCGGATGCCGCTGAGGTTCTTGTCCGTGAGGCCGCTGGTGTCCTGGCCCTTGAAGAGCACGCGGCCCTGGGTCGGCCGATCCAGCATGCCCAGGATATGCAGCAAGGTGCTCTTCCCCACGCCCGACGCGCCCTTGATGGCCACGAAGTCGCCCCTGGAAATCGCGAAGCTCAGGTCGCGGAAGAGCTCGATGCGCGTTCCGGTCTCCACGAAGACTTTCTGGATGCCTTCCACGGACAGCAGCGGAACCTCGCCCGGGGACGATTCCATGCGGGCCTCCTTCAGGGCTTCAGTCATGGAAGACTCCCTGTGGCCCGTAGATGCGGCTCAGAATGCCCTGCCAGTTTATCCAGCCGCCCATCATGGCTTGGTTACTCATCCCTCTACTCATGGCGGATAGCCTCCACCGGATCATGGCGCGCGGCCTTCATGGCCGGCAGGATGGTGGCCAGGCCGCAAAGGACATTGGTTACGATGAGCACAAGGAGCACGTCGGACAAATGCAGCTCCACGGGGAGCACGGTCACGAAATACACGTCGCCCGGCAATTGGATGAGGCCGAAGCGGCTTTGCAGCCAATAGCTGAGCAGTCCCAGCGCGGTTCCGGCCAATGACCCGGCGGCGCCGATGAGCATGCCTTCCAGCATGAAGATGCGCAGGATGGATTTGCGCGTGGAGCCCATGGCCCGCAGGATCCCGATTTCCCGGACCTTGTCGTTCACGGCCATCACGAGCGAGGAGATGATATTGAAGGCTGCGATGATGATGATGATGCCCAGGGCCAGGCCCACCAGGACCTTCTCATAGGACATCCACTTGATCAAGGTGTAGTTCTTGGCTTGCCAATCCAGGGCCCGGTACGGAAAACCCAAGGTGTCCTCGAGGCCGCGCGCCACGCCGCCGCTGGCATACGGATCCTTCACGCGGAGCTGGAGGCCCGTGACCGCATCGCCCATGCCGAACAGGCGCTGCGCCTCCTGCAGGGAGATATACGCCAGGGATTCATCGAACTGGTACATGCCGGACTCGAAGGTGGCGGCCACCAGGAAGACGGAAATCTTCGGCGCGAAACCGGCCGCGCCCAATTCCCCCGCGCCCGTGAAATCCGCGAGGAAAACCTTGTCGCCCACTTCCGCGCCCAGGCGCGCCGCGAGCGCATAGCCGAGGATGATGCCGGGAAAGGCCTTGCCGCTGGAATCCCTGAGCCCGCCGAACCGGTACTCGCCATGCGTGATGGTATTCGACAAGCCGATGACCTTGCGGCTGGAGGCGGTGTCGATGCCGTAGACGACGATGCCGTCCTGGTTCTTATGCCGGGAGATGATGGTCTTGGACATGATGAAAGGCGCGGCCGCCGTCACCGAGGGGGAGCGCCGGACCACCTGGAGCAGGGAGTCGTAGCCCTGGATGGGCGCGTACTGGTATTTGGTCACCTCGATATGCGCATCCTTGCCGATGAGCTGCTTCTTGACCTCATGCTCGAAGCCGTTGATGGCCGAGAGCACGAAGATGAGGAGCCAGGTGCCGACGGTGACGCCGGCGGCGGAGAAAAGCGCGATCAGGCCCGTGGACAGGGTCCGGCGCTGCGCCCAGAAGTATTTCCGGGCGATGAACCATTCGAAGTATTTCACTCGGGCTTCTTCATTCGGGCTTCATAAGGGGGAACAGGAGCACGTCCTTGATGGTCTGGCTATCGGTCAGGAGCATGACCATGCGATCGATGCCGATGCCGATGCCGCCGGTGGGCGGCATGCCGTATTCCAGGGCCCGCAGGAAATCCTCGTCCAGCGGATGGGTCTCGTCCTCGCCGCCGCGGCCGCGTTCCACCTGGTCTTCCAGCAACTTGCGCTGGAGCAGGGGATCGTTGAGCTCGGAGTAGGCATTGCCCACTTCCCAACCGTTGATATAGGGTTCGAACTGCTCCACCAGATCCGGATCCGAGCGGTGGGCCTTGCACAAGGGCGTGCTTTCCTTGGGATGGTCGATGATGAAGATGGGTCCGTCCAGCTTGGCCTCGCAGCGCGCCTCGAACAGGGCCTTGATGGCCAGGCCGCGGGAGTAGCCTCCCTTGAGCTCGGCATGGCTCTCGGCCATGGCCGCCTTGAGCGCATCGTCGGACATGGCGTCCACGTCCAGGCTGCCGAATTTTTTCAGCGCGTCCTTGACGGTCATGCGGGGCCAGGGCGGCGTGAGATCGAATTCCTTCCCTTGATACGTGAAGCGCCGTGACCCGTTGGCGGCCGTGCAGGCGGCGGCGTAGATATTCTCGAAATGGATCATCATGCCGTTGTAATCGGCGAAGGCCTGGTAGAATTCCAGCAAGGTGAATTCCGGATTGTGGGTCCGGTCGATGCCCTCGTTGCGGAAGTCCTTGGCGAATTCGAAAACGCGCGGGAAGCCGCCGGTGATGCAGCGTTTGAGGTAGAGCTCGTTGCTGACCCGCAGGAACAGGGGGATATCCAGGGCGTTATGATGCGTCAGGAAGGGCCGGGCGCTGGCACCGCCGTAGATGGCCTGCAGGACCGGGGTCTCCACCTCGAGGTAATCCTTGCCCAGCAGGTATTCGCGCACGGACTGAATGATGCGCGACCGCTTCTTGAAGGTCTCGCGCACGTTGTCGTTCAAGGTGAGATCGACGTAACGCTGGCGATACCGCATTTCCACGTCCTTGAACTCGTCGAAGATGACCTTCACGCCGTTCTCGATCTTCTCCTTGGGGATGGGCAGCGGCCGGATGGCCTTGGACAGCAGCTCCACGAACTTGGCATGCACGGTATATTCGCCGGTGCGCGTGATGAACATATGGCCCCGCACGCCCACCCAGTCCCCGATGTCCAGGAGCTTGACCAGTTCGAAGGCCGGCTCGCCCACGGCGTCGCGGCTGAACATCACCTGCTGGCGGCCCATATCGTCTTTGAGATGGATAAAGGCCAGCTTGCCCTTCAGATTGTACCGGACGATGCGGCCCGCAAAGGCTACCTGCGGAGCTACGGTTACAGGCGGAGCGACGGCTATAGGCGCATCAACTGCCGCAGGCGGTGCGGCCGGGTCCGGTTCCGGGACCAGGAGCTTGCCCTTGTCGGCCAAGAGTCCCGCGCTATCGTGGGTGGCGGCAAAGCCATACGGATAGGGGTTGATCCCCATCTCTTTGAGCTTGCCCAGTTTCTCCAGCCGGGCTTCGACCTGATCATTCATTTCCATAATGCCATCGCTTCCATTCGTCTTCGAAATCTACTAAAGGCCGTGACCGCGTCGATGCTCCATTGCCGTCGATGCTCCATTGCCGTCGATGCTCCATTGCCGTCGATGCTCCATTGCCGTC
>DAINDC010000079.1:13807-16589 GCA_036732085.1 Fibrobacterota bacterium
GATGCGGCTTAGAATGCCCTGCCAGATAAACCGGGCCGCCCGCTTACTTCTGATGCCGTTCCGCATCCGCCGCGAGCAGATACGCGTTTATGAACCCGTCGATATTGCCGTTGAGCACGCTATCCGCATCGGTATTCTCGAAATCCGTGCGCGCGTCCTTGACCATCTGATAGGGTTGCAGAACGTAAGAGCGGATCTGGCTGCCCCATTCGATCTTGAGCTTGGAGGCCGCCTTGGCTTCCTTCTTGGCGTCCTCGTCGTCCCGATGCTTCTGGTAGACCTTGGCGCGCAGCATCTTGATGGCGCTGGCGCGGTTCTTATGCTGGCTGCGCTCGTTCTGGCAGGAGACCACCAGGCCGGTGGGAATATGGGTCATGCGCACGGCCGAATCCGTCTTATTGATATGCTGACCGCCCGCACCGCCGGCGCGGAACGTGTCGACGCGGATATCTTTTTCGTCAAGCTCGAATTCCACTTCCTCGACTTCGGGATAAACATAAACGGCCGCGAAAGACGTATGCCGACGCGCATTGGCGTCGAAGGGCGAGATGCGCACCAGGCGATGCACGCCGATTTCCGATCGCAGGTACCCGAAGGCGTATTCGCTCTGGACTTCGATGGTGGCGCTCTTGATGCCGGCCTCGTCGCCCGGCTGCTCGTCGAGGACCTCGTACTTGAAGCCTTTTTTCTGGAGCCAGTACAGGTACATGCGCAGCAGCATGCGCGCCCAATCCTGCGACTCGGTGCCGCCCGCGCCGGGATGGATGCTGAGGATCGCGGGCTTGTCATCGTCCTCGCCCGAAAGCATTTTCTTGAGTTCCAGTTCGCGGACCTTGACCTCGAGCGCGGCCACGGATTCCTTGGCCTCCGCGAGCGAGGCCTGATCCTTGTCCTCCTCCGCCATCATGGCCAGGAGTTCCACGTCTTCGCCCTGAGTCTTCAGGGACTTCCATTGATCGAGCCACCACTGGTTGGTCTTGATCTTCTTCTGGACTTGCTGGGCTTTGGCGGTATCGGACCAGAAACCGGGTTCCGAGGCGGTGCGTTCGAGAAGGGCTACTTCTTCTTCCTTTTGGGCGAGGTCAAAGATACCCCCATAGGCGCTCTACGCGGGCCTTCACATTATTGATCTCGTCCATGGCGAACTCCTTGACTGACGGGAGTAAAGTTAGTCAAATCGGCCCGGAGTTTCACCGCGGGAGGAGGGGCGGCGTACCGCTCTTTTCGAGCGGCGTACCGGTCCTTATGAGCGGCTGGGTTTATCTGGCAGGGCATTCACTGCCGCCGCACTGCGGTCCCAAGGCTGCGCGGGCTTCAGGCCGGCTTCACTTCGCTTTCACGCCGCCTTCTGGGCTTCCCGGTGGAGAATCTCGCCGATATAGGTCTGGTACTTTTTGCCTTTCTTCGCGGCCTTGGCCTTCAGGAAATCCAAGTCCAAACCATTGATGCGCAAACTGATTACCGTATCCTTGGCCTGGGCCCTTGCCCACTTCTGATACTTTTTATGCTCGGATTCGGGAACATCTTCAAGTGTTCCTTTCCTAAGCGCCTCTTCAATGTCCTTATGCTCCTTGGTTTTTTTCATAGTCGTATCTCGTAGATGGTCCTTAGGAAAAAGTGATCTTCAAATTCTGTGAACGGAACCGCATAGAGCTTCCCATTAATAGTCACAAGGAATAGACGTTGTCCTTTGTGATTTTTACTGGGGTTCTTCTTGGTATGGTAAGCTCCATTTTGGATTCTCAAGTAAACGTCCTCGAAAGAAACGCCTCTTTCGAGTTTCAGTTTCAGGTTCTTTCCCATATCCCAGGCGAACCGTTTCAATGCCATAATATATACAACGTATATACAAAGTCAACCGTAGGATTAAGCATCCCGGGAAGTTACTTAAGCAAATGTTCTTGGGAATTAAGTGGCGGCGCGCACGGGTATCCCCGCGGCCTTCAATTCGGACTTGATGTCCGCGATCGCATAGGTCCCGTAGTGCACCATGGAGGCGACCAGGCCCGCATCGGCCTTGCCCTGGCGGAATACGTCCACCAGATGGGATGGCGTGCCCGCCCCGCCGGAAGCGATGATGGGCACGTCAACGGCTTCCGCGATCAGGCGCGTGAGGTTCAGCTCGTAGCCGTCCTTGGTCCCGTCCGCGTCGATGGAGTTGACGCAGATCTCCCCCGCGCCCAGCGCCACGGCCTCGCGGGCCCAGGCCACGGCGTCGATGCCCATGGCTTTGCGGCCGCCCTGGATATAGACCTCGTAGCCGGATTCCAGTTCTGGCCGGTCGGTTTTCTTGGCGTCCATGCCCAGGACTATGCATTGCTTCCCGAAGGCTTTCGCGCCCTGGCGGATGATGTCCGGATTCTGCACGGCCAGGGAATTGACGCTCACCTTTTCCGCGCCGGCCAGCAGGACCTCGCGCATGTCTTCGAGGTTGCGGATGCCGCCGCCCACGGAGAAGGGGATGAAGACCTTGCGCGCCACGGCCCTGACCATGGCGATATCGATGGGGCGCTTCTCCGCCGAGGCCATGATATCGTAAAACACAAGCTCGTCCACGCCATCCAGGTAATATTTGCGGCCCATTTCCACGGGATCGCCCAGGTCGACGTTCTCCTTGAACTTGACGCCCTTGGTAACCTTGCCGTTACGGACGTCCAGGCAGACGATGACGCGTTTGGTCAGCATATTCCGGTTCCGGAGGGGCCGTTGCCGCTGGCCGGGCCGCTCAAGTTCGAACCGCCGTTCCAATCCGGGTTGCCGTCCCAGGTGGGACGGCCATTCC
>DAINDC010000080.1:0-2698 GCA_036732085.1 Fibrobacterota bacterium
TCGCCTGATAGAGCGCCACCAGGGCCTCGGCGGTGAAGGCATAGTCTTCCAGGAAGCCGTTGATGCTGTAACGGCCGGCCTTATAACTGCGGTGCAGCCCCCCATCGGCGCGGCGCCCGGCGCCCAAAAGCAATTCCAGATTGCGCACCGCGGCCCGCAGGTACTCAGGCTCATCGAAGGCGACATAGGCGGCCACATAGCCTTTGACCATCAGCGCATTCCAGGACATCAAGGTCTTGTCGTCCAATCCCGGGCGGATACGCTTCGCGCGTTCGGCGAACAGGATGGCGTTAGCCTCGGAGATCTTCCGGTTCCATTCCTCTTCCGATAAACCTGAAGCCTGCGCCAGCTCGGCATCGGAACGGCGGCGGAGGAGGATATAATTCCCTTCCTCCCAATATCCGTGCGAATCCACGCTATAGGCATCGCGGACAAGCGGGAAGCGTTCCCCGAGCAAAGCTTCCAATTCCTCCTTGGTCCAGACGTAGAATTTGCCTTCCACGCCTTCGCTATCGGCGTCGAGCGCGGAATAGAACGCGCCTTCCGGCGAGGTCAGTTCTCGCGCCACGAAGGCGGCGGTCTCGCGGACCACCCGGCGATACAGGGGATTGCCGGTGGCCTGGAAAGCTTCGGCGTAGAGTTCCAGCAACTGCGCATTATCGTAGAGCATCTTCTCGAAATGGGGCGCCTTCCAAAGTCCATCCGTGGAATAGCGGGCGAATCCTCCGCCGAGCTGATCGTAAATCCCGCCATAGGCCAGCTTGTCCAAGGTCAGGCGGACCTGCTCCAGGGCCGCGGCATCGCCGGAAGCCGTCGCGTAGCGCAGAATGAATTGCCAATTATTGGGCAAGGGGAATTTCGGGGCGCGATCCATGCCGCCTTCTTCCCTGTCGAAATGCGCCTGCCAAGGCTTGTAGACGGCCTCGAGATCCGCCATGGTGAAAGGCTCGTTATCCTGCGCCGCCTCCACCCATTCGCTTTGGCGGACGCCCTTGGTGAGCTGATCGGCATAGCGATTCACCTTGTCGGGATCGCCGGCGAACATATCGGAAAGGTTGCGCAGCACTTCTTTCCATTGCGAGTTGCGGAAATAGGTCCCGCCATAGACCGGTCGCCCGTCCGGCAAGGTGAAGCAGTTCAGGGGCCAGCCGCCTTGCCCGGTGATGAGCTGCACCGCGTTCATATAGACTTGATCGATATCGGGACGTTCCTCACGATCCACCTTGATGCAAACGAAGCGTTCGTTCATGATCGCCGCAGTCTCCGCATCCTCGAAAGACTCGCGTTCCATGACATGGCACCAGTGGCAGGCGGAATAACCGATGCTGACGAGCAGGAGCTTGTTTTCGCGTTTCGCGCGTTCCAGGGCCTCGTCGCCCCAGGGATACCAATCCACGGGATTGTGCGCATGTTGGAGCAGGTAGGGACTGGTTTCGCTGCCCAGGCGATTGGGAGTAGACATCAGGATAGAAGGTAAAATCATAACCCGCGCTTGAGAGGGGAAAATGCGGGGCGATCTTGGCAGTCCGCCGATTCGCGGTAATTCCGTGATGCCCTGGTCAGGAACAGCCGCTGGTTCCGCCGCAATTGCCGCAGCGGAAGCACGTTCCGGCCCGCAGCATGAGGGAGCCGCAGTCCGGGCAGGGCGGGGCATCCATTTCGATGGGTTGGGAATCCGGAGCCGGCTTGGCCTTGCCTGCGAGCAGCATGTCCTCTTCGTTGTCGCCTTCGGCCTTGGCGATATCCTCGGCGGGCAGGAATTTCAGGGCCAGCCAGCGGAAGATATAATCGGTGATGGACTTGGCCATGCGGATTTGCGGATTATTGGTGAAACCCGAAGGCTCATAACGGCTGTGGCTGAATTTGTCGACGAGAACTTTCAGCGGGACCCCGTATTGCAGGGCCAGGGAGACGGCGGTCGCGAAGCTGTCGAGCAGCCCGGAAACCACCGAGCCCTCCTTGGACATGACCACGAAGAGCTCGCCCGCGGTACCGTCCTCGTATCGGCCCACGGTGACATAGCCTTCGTGCCCGGCGATGCTGAACTTATGCGTGATGGCCTCGCGCTCGTCGGGCAGGCGGCGGCGCGCGGGTCGGCCGGCATGCCCTTGCGCGCTGGTCGAGAGCGGTTGGGTGCGCTTGGAGCCGTCGCGGTAAATGGCCACGGACTTGAGCCCGAGCTTCCACGCCTGGATATAGACGTCGCGAATGGATTCCCAACCGGCCTCATGCGGCAGGTTGACGGTCTTGGAGATGGCTCCCGATAGGAAAGGCTGGACCGCCGCCATCATGCGCAGGTGGCCCATGGGCTGGATGGAACGCATCCCGGTCTGGGCCGGGAAGGCGCAATCAAATACGGGGAGGTGCGCGTCCTTGAGATGCGGAGCGCCTTCCAAGGACCCGTTGCGCTCCAGGTGGACGAGCATCTCCGCGATCTCGCTTCCGCCATAGCCCAGCCTGCGCAGGGCCTCCGGCACGGATCGGTTCACGATCTTCATGAGCCCTCCGCCCACCAGGCGCTTGTATTTGATCAGGGCGATGTCCGGCTCCACGCCCGTGGTATCGCAGTCCATCATGAAGGCGATGGTGCCCGTGGGGGCGAGTACGGTAACTTGTGCGTTACGATAGCCGTGGGCGCGTCCCAGGGCCAGGGCTTCCTCACAGGCTTGGCCGGCGGCTTCCACCAGATCGGCAGGGG
>DAINDC010000080.1:2708-5214 GCA_036732085.1 Fibrobacterota bacterium
TAAGGACGGCGGGGATATTCAACAGGCCGGCGGTGAATTCCACGGGACGGGCCGCCGCGGCATGCATCTCCATCACGCGGAGCATGGCGGAGCGGTTGGGGGAAAAGCCGTTGAAGGGGCCCTTGGCGGCGGCGATGCGGGCCGACATCGCATTGGCCCGGCCATGCATCAGGGCGGTCACCGAGCGCGCATAGGCGCGGCCCTCATCGCTGTCATACGGAAGCCCGCGCGCCATCAGGAGGGCGCCCAGATTCGCATATCCCAATCCCAGCGGGCGGAAGTCATAGGAGTTCTGCGCGATGGCAGGGGTGGGATAGCCGGCCTCATCGACGAGAATCTCCTGGGCCAGGAGGGTGATGTCCACGGCCTGCTGGAAGGCGGCAATATCGAAGACTCCGTCCGCATCGCGGAAGCGCATCAGATTGAGGGAAGCGAGGTTGCAGGCGGAATCGTCCAGGAACATGTATTCCGAGCAGGGGTTGCTCGCATTGATGCGGCCGTTTTCCGGGCAGGTATGCCAACGGTTGATGGTGGTGTCGAATTGCAAGCCGGGATCGCCGCAGATCCAGGCCGCTTCCGAAATTTCCTTGAGCAGTTCGGAAGCCTTATAGGTCCCCATCGGCGAGCCATCCACGCGCCCGGTGGTTACCCAGTCGTGGCCGTCCTCAGCCGCCCGCATGAATTCATCCGTCACCCGCACCGAATGGTTTGCGTTTTGGAATTCCACGGAATCGTAAGCGCCGCCGGGCTCATTGAAGCCGCCCGCGAACCCCGCATCGATGAGGGCCCAAGCCTTTCGTTCTTCCAAGGCCTTGCTGCGGATGAAATCCAGGATATCGGGATGGTCGCAGTCCAGGATGACCATTTTGGCGGCGCGACGGGTCTTGCCTCCGGACTTGATGACGCCCGCGAAGCTGTCGAAGCCGCGCATGAAGGACACGGGACCGGAAGCGGTGCCGCCTCCCGAAAGTTTTTCCCGGCTGGATCTGAGGCGCGAAAAATTGCTGCCGGTGCCGGATCCGTATTTGAAGAGCAGCCCTTCCGTGCGCACCAGCTCCAGGATGCTTTCCATGCTGTCCTCGACGCCGTTGATGAAACAGGCCGAGCATTGCGGCCGCGGTTCCACGCCCACATTGAACCAGACCGGCGAGTTGAAGGCCATCTTCTGGCCGACCAGGAGATGGATAAGTTCATGCCGGAAGGCGGTCTGGGATTCGGAGGAGGAGAAATACCCGCGCACGCCGCCCCAACCCGCTATCGTATCCGCGACCCGGCTGATCAGCTGCTTGAGCGAATTCTCCCGATTCGCGCCATGGCCGTGGAAATATTTGGAGGCGACGATTTGTCCCGCCGCCAGGGACCAGGACTTCGGGAATTCCACGCCCTTTTGTTCGAATATGACCTGGCCTTGCTCATCCTCGATGATGGCATCCCGGCGCTCCCATTCCGAATTCTCGAAAGGGTGCTTGCCGTCGGTCGTGAAGTAGCGCGGGATTTGCAGGCCGGTAGCCGCAGGAGCATTAGGGGGGGATTCCTTGGCCATGGGTTACCTCGGTGATACCTTCAGCTCGGGCCGCTGCCGGCGCTATCGCGCGGCCTACCCAATTATGAAGATATCATGAAACGGCCCCATGAACAACCGACATCCGCCGACTATTCCACCCGCACTTTCTCGTGCAAAACCGAGCCATCCACGTTCCCGGCCAGGATATAGATGCCGGGCTTGAGCTTGCCGGAAACGAGGGTAGCCGGCGAGTTTCCTTTTAGGCCGGCGAGCTTCCGTCCTTCCAGACCGAATAAACCCAAATCGTAGGGCCGGTTGAAGGGGATCTCGATCGACACCGAGCCCTCGCGTACCATTGGCCGCAGGGATTTGGCGATGGCCGAGCCGGGCTTCACCGCAGAGACGGTGGCGACTTTGTTCAAGGTATAGTAGGCGACGTTGTTATAAGGCTGCTGCCCGGTCGCGCTTGTGACTTTGCTCATGGTGATCGCATACATCCTTAGGGTGGCCAGGCTGGCGAGCTTCAAGGTGGCATGAAGTCCGTCCGCACTCAAGGAGGCGGAGGTCACCCCGACGGAGATATTATTGTCCGCGCTGCTCGAATCCTGTCCATACGCCTGGACTGGAGTGAACACCGTGGTCTTGACCTGGTAGTTCGCCGCCACTCCGGCCGCGGCTCCCGCGGGCTGGGTGAATTCCACGTCGAAGCCACCGGGGATGGAACGCACGGCCAGGATCTCGAAGGTCGCGACCGTGGTCGGAGTGAGGAGATCCAATCCGCGGCAGATTGAGTTCCAACTCCAATTTCCCGATCCGGCGAGTCCACAGGCCCCGCCGCCGATACCGGCCACGAGCAGGGAACCGCTCGGAGTATAGAGGAACTGGTTGATTCCGAAACTGATGCCGCCCGATCCCGCACCCCGGCGGGACCTGGTGGCTGAACATGAGGCCGAAGCGCATCAGCGAGCGCACCAGGGTCGGCGCCAGGCCCAGCATGCTGAC
>DAINDC010000080.1:5224-9967 GCA_036732085.1 Fibrobacterota bacterium
CCGATCCCGCATTCATGAACGCGAAAACGGCGCCCTGGTACTCGCCGTCCACCTTCTCCAGGAAATAGCGCAAGGTGCCGCCGTGGTAAACGTCTCCGGAGATCATCTGTCCCTTGTAGGGGCCGTCCTTGATGAGGATGGGCCGGGTGGGCGAGTTGCTGAGGCCGCCATAGGGAATCCAAATCGCCGGGGGATATTCGTGATCGTTGGGGCAATTGTCTGCGGAGACAGCGGGCGGCGTGATGCCGCAAGCGTTGTTGCTATTGGTGCGAAAGCCGAAGAAGCGGCCGTTGGTGGGAACATTGGTGGTAGGGAGATGATAGAGATAGTCCACCGGTTTCCAATGGCCCTGGTTGTCGGTGGCGAAGAATTCATCCTCGGGGCCGATACCGAGGCCGTTGGCATTCCGGAGGCCGCGGGCCAACTGGGTGAAACCGCTGCCGTCCAAGGGGACGCGGATGAGGGCGCCGCGCTGGAGCGGATCGTTGGGGTCGTAATCATAAGCCGTCCCGGTGGTGAACCAGAGGGCATTGTCCCTGAAGACCAGGTTGAAGGAGAAATGGTGCCACATGGTATCGTGGTACCAGGCCGTGGGCAGGCTCCACAGGACGGATTTCGTCCAGGTGGTCCCCGAGCCCGTGAACTTGTCGATGCGTGGTTTTTCCATCACGTAGAAATCGTTCCCCACCACCTTCAGACCCAGCGGCTCGCGCAGGCCGGTGGCGATGCGCGTGGGAGTCCCGGGAGTCCCGCTCGCGAGATTGGGGATGATCCAGACTTCGCCGTTGCTCATGGTCGGGCTGGAACCGTTGTTGTTTTGGCTTCCGCCCCAAGTGCAAATCGCCCCGTCGCCATTGGGCAGGAGGTCGATGCCGCCGATACCGGGGATGTTGTCCAGCTCGGCCGGGAGGATGTCCTTGACGGTGAAATACGGATGCAGGTTTCCCACGGCATGCGGAGAGGAAACCAGGAAGGCCGGCGCCAGGACGGCCGCAAGCTTCAGGCGTCGAACCAGTTCTCTTAGCATGGATGTCTCCCCGGAAAGGATCAGAGGGTTTTCAAATCGCATATCCCAATTGGAGCGCCCAATACCAGTTCTCATGGGCCAGCATTACGTCCCGGTCATTGGTATGCCCGAAGTAGTCCACCAGGCGCATATGGTCATTGGCGACCTGTCCCGATATCGTGAATCCGGGCAATATCGCTTTCTGCGCATAGACGGTCCATTTGAGGTTGTCCCCGTTTTCGATCTTTCCCGTGGGATTAGGCGTCGGGGAAAGGTTGAGGGAAGCATTGCTGCCATCGTTGGGATACGGGTTCTTGCAATATTCGAATTCAGCGGAGAGCAGATCGAGAAAATGGAAGGTGGGGAAATTGAATCCGACCATATAGGCCAAACGATTTTGCATCTTGGTGTAATAGATAGGCCGGTTTTCCGTGCCCATCAGGATGCCTTCGAAATAGAGGCGGAGATCCTTTGCCGAAAGCAAGGAACCCGGCACCAGTTTGCCGAGATCAATCGCGCCCCGCAACATCACCTTGGTCGATTTGAAACTGAGCTGGGAGGAATCCACGGCGGTATCCGATCCCGGAACGAAGGCGGACTTCAATTTCTTGGTCCCATCCTTGAGGGTATAATACTCGTCCTGTCCTCCCACGGAATATTTGCCGGAGGCGATCTTGGAAGGATCATAAAGGTTCTCCAGCATCACGCCGCCGCCCACCGTAAGGATCCCGCCCAGGGAATAGGATACCATATCGGTCAGGCTAAGGCTTCCGGAAGGCGTCTGATCGGTCTTGACCGTCGTCAAGAAATCGTTGCCGAACCCGCCGAGCTTGGTATTCAGGTCGGCGCCATTGAGCTGGACGGCCGCGCTGTTCACCTTATTCAACCCACCGGTGAAGATCAGGGTGGGATAGGCATTGGTCCGGAACATGTACTCGCCCAGGTTCTTGGCATTCTCGTTGTACTTGAAAGGGAATGCGCCCACCTTCAACATTAAAGGATGATCCCCGTTCTCACGGCTCCAGAATTCGAATTCGGCATGGAGATCGGTGAACCCGAAGGCGGACCTTTGCCCGATGCTGTACTGATTGCTTTTGGAAGGCAGGATGAAGAAGTAGAATCCGCCCACCCCGAGGAATACCTTGGCATGCTCGGCAAGTCTGGCTTCCTGCAAGAGCCAGATGGAACTGGCATTGGAGGTCTCGCGGAAATAACCGGAAGGAGTGGAACCGGGATCCGGAATGAAGCTTTCGATTTCGGAAGCTTCCCAGTTGGCGTATATCCTCAACGGGGACAACCGCGACGCGCCTTCTTCCGCATGCAAGCCGGCAGTAGCCAGTCCCAAGAATGCGGCGCCCAAGACAAATTGATTAGCTGCTGACATCTTCATGGCTTGACCTGCTTGGAAAATACCGGAGACGCCGAAAGCACGGCCCCATTGTGGATGACCTCCCGGCCCGAGAGATCGAAACGGCCCTGAATGCCGTTCTGGAGTTCGAACAAATCCTTTTTCTGCCTTTCCAGCAAGGGCTTGATGGTATTCCGGTCGATCCCCACCACTCCGCTCAAAACCGTGGCATAGGGTAGCGTGGCCGGGGTCGCATTGGGAATGAACCAGATATCGTTGAAGACCACTTCGTTGCCGTGGTTCTGGAGATAGAGCGGGCTCGGGATGAGTAAGTTGCCGCCCACGCCAGCCGTGGTGACACCCAGGACCGGAGTGGCATCCTGGACCAGAACCCCATTCGCATAGGCGGTCACGACCGCCGCTCCAGTCGCATCGCCCTGGGCTCCCGAGGTCCGGGGCGTGAAATAGATGTCATAGGTATGCCAGGTCAAGGGCGGCAAGGAGGCGTTGATCAGAGGCTCCTTCACGGAATAGATTGCGCCGTATTCATTCTCGGCGCCGGTGCTGCCGAAGGAATCGAGCACTTGGGTTTCGTAATGGCTTTGCAGGTAGATGCCGCTATTTGCCCGGCCTTGCCCCGTGGCCGTGGGATTGAAGCATCCCTGGAACTCGATATGCAGGAAGCCGGCCCCGTGCGCGGCTACGGTCTGCACTCCGCGGTAAAGGCATTTCCGGCTGAGAGAGACGGGATTGTCCTTGTTCGCCCATTTGGAAAGGTCGGCTTGGCCGGTGGCGGAGTCGAACCACATATTGGCGGTGCCCCACTCCGGCTTGGGTTTCAGGTAGTGGGTGGGACTGTTTCTTACCACGCGGGTCAGAGTGAAAGCCGCTCCAGTGGGTGTCACGCCGGTCATAGTGCGGGCTTCGCCCGTCCCGGTGATGGCGGCCGCTTTGTAATTGCTCGCAGTGTTGACCGTGAAGGTCGTAGTATTCAATGCGCCGCTGCCGGTGAAAGTGGTCCTGTTCCATCCGGTTTGGACCCAGCCGCCGTGGGTATCGCCGGGCAAGGTGAGAAGGCCGCCGGGCAGAAAGGTCACGGAATAGTTGCTGCCTCCGGTAGCCACCAGCCAGGCACCCAGGTTCCCGCCGCCGGTCACGGTCCCAAAATACTCACCCTGGACCTGCCAAATCGCCAGAGGTTGCCCAGTCAGGGGCGGGATATAATCCGCCTGGGCCCGAACCTGGACCTGGAGCGCCGAACCCAGCATTATTAGGGCCGCGAGCCGGATGATAAGGTTGAAAGGCTTGTTCATGGAATCCCCCTGCCGTCGCAATGGACCGCTGGTGGGAAAGGTATCGACACGGCTCTGGATAAAAGCGGGAAGCGGTGTGAATACTTAGGTCATAATGACCGCGAGTCCGGCACCCGCTTTGGCTGGAAATGCTTCCAAAGACCCAAATCGGCCTCAAATGGGACCGGATGGGCGCAAGACCGGCGCAAGGGGGCCGCAACCTCCGGTTTTCCTGGGGACGGGGAAGGGGTATATTTGTCGGAACAACCATGCAAGCGCAGAAGAATATTCCTTCCGTATTCGACTACCTGGATTACCGGCGGTACCTCTCCGATTATTTCTTCACGCGCCGGATGATCGATTCCCGATTCTCGATCCGGGCTTTTGCGGCCAAGGCGGGACTGCCGCTTTCGAACTCCAGCTTCTTCTCAAAGGTCATCGCCGGCAACCGCAATCTCACCCTCGACCTCCAATTCAAGATCGCCAAGGCCATGAAGCTGGGCGCCAGTGAAATCCCCTACTTCGGCCTGCTGGTCCGGTTCAACCAGAGCAAGGATCCGGAAAGCAAGAACCACCTCTATTCCGAACTCGCGAAATACACCCGGTCCAAAGCGCGCATCATCGCCAAGGATGGCTACGAATATTATTCCAAATGGAATTATTCCATCATCCGCGCCTTCTTCGGGATCAACCGGAAGGAGAACAATCCTTCCGCCATCGGCAAGCGGATATTCCCCCAGATCCAGGCCAAGGACGTGGAAGAGGCCATCCGCCTGCTGCTCGAGCTCGGCCTCATCAGCAAGACCGCGAATGGCTATGCCCTCCGCGAGGCGAACATCGCCACGGAAAGGGAGAACAAGGATTTCGTCGGCAAGGTCCGCATCCTCGAGATGCTCCGATTGGCACAGGAAGTCTTCAACCACGTGCCCGCGCGCGATCGCGAGTTCAGCGCCATGACCGTCTTCATTTCCAAACCCGGCTATGAGGCCTTGCAGGAGAAGATCCGCATCTTCCGCGAGGAGCTGAAAACCATGGTGGCGGCAGACAAGGATGAAGATAGAATCTACACTTTGGGCATGCAGTTCTTCCCAAACAAT
>DAINDC010000080.1:9977-14290 GCA_036732085.1 Fibrobacterota bacterium
GCCAAGCTGCGAGCACTCTTCCTACTTCGCGAATCCGCGCCCCCCGGATCGCCCTCTGGGCCTTCTGTATCCCGACCGGCATCCTGATCGCGGCTTGCGCCAAGGAAGACCGGCTCACCGGCGGTTATGACGATGTGGAGAATCCGGCCCTAACCCTGTCCCTGCAGGATCCGCAAGGCAGCGCCTTCAGCCAGGGCGAGATCAAGGTCTATGCCCGATACCAGAACCCGACCTTGGACACCTTGCCCTTGTTGGTCCGCGCGCCCTCCGCGTCAGGACAGACGGTCCTGCACGATTCGGAATTGGTGGCGGCGATGCGCGTGGCCCGGGACCGGGGTATTTCCTGGCCCAATCCGGATTCGGTGGAATTCAACGTCGTCTCCAAGTCGGGCCCGGGGGAAGCCTTCGCCGGGGACTTCATCCTGGCGCGGGACGCAGTCGGGTCCATCTTCCGGTTCCGCCAACGGAAGGACGCGACCACGATTCTGCATGCGGATGCCAAGGGTAACCTCCCGGTTTCCCTACCCATGGGTCCGCCCGTTCTGGGCCTGAAGGGCTCGGTGGGAACCCGCGGACTGGAACTCGGCCTCAATTCCATCTTCATCGCCGGCTCGCCCTACTGGACGCTGGTGGCCGCCGATGGATCCTTCACCATGGCCCGCATGGCCAAGGGACGTTACCAGGTCAAGGCCATGTCCACGGATGGCAAAATCTATGCGGCTGCGGACACCTTGTTGGCGGACTCGGCCGCCGCGCCGTTCAGCCCTTCGGACTGGTCCGAGGCGGATCTCATCTGGATCGAAAGGTAGACCGAACCGGATGGTTCAATCGCGGATATAGCCGAAGAGTTTCGGCTCCAGGCGATAGGCCGTCCCGCGTACGCGCACGATTTCCCCGCCGGGTCCGGGCACCATGGCCCCGTCCCGACTGAGCATTTCCCCTTCCACGATATAGGCCCCGGTCCCCAACTTTCCGCCGATCCGGGAAACCGGATACCACATGAGGCGGACCCAGGTGGTATCGCCGGGACTGGCCGCTTTGATCCGATCCCAATCGTCCAAGGAGAATTCGCGTTCCGCCGAATTCACGAAGCCGCCCAGATGATCGTGGAAGCGGAGCCGGATGCGCAGCAGCGGCACCGTGGTTGGAATCAGCAAAACCGGTCCATGCGCCTGGGCCAGGTCGCGATCGGATTCGCGATCCAGCAGAGGCGCCTTCGAGGAGGACACCGGGATCAAGGCCCGGACGGCCATAGTCGCTGCGAATGGGGCGCCCACCACCGGATTCTCCAGGAACTGCAACTGGCCGGCCGTACCACCCAGGTTATCGGGAATCTGCAGCGCCACGAAATGGGGCCGCGCGGAGTTGCCGGCGGAATCCACGGCCAAGGCGGAAAGGGAAAGGCTGTCCCCGGAGACCAATCGGGCTGCCATGGCCTCGGTCAAGGCCAGCCGGAAGCATTCGGGCGCCGATGCGAGGCAAGGCTCCCCCGCCGCGTCCAGATCCAAGGTTTCGTTTCCGCTCCGCTTGGCCTGGAACAAATCGGCCGCCGGGGCCTTCGCAGCCAGCGGCTCCGAAACCGTGACCTCCAGATAGGCAGGGTAACTTCCCGGTGTCCCCCAATGGAACTTTGCATCCGTCAGGACCGGGCTGACCCCGTCGCGGAGCCCCACTTCCGAATTCACCTGATGCCCGAACAGGTACTGGCGCGTGGTCGCGTTTACGACCGGGAACCCCGTAAGCCCCCATGCCGGCGCGTGCAGATCGTCCACCGGACCCGATAGGGTTTGTGCCCCACCGCCCGCCGCCGCCAGGGATTGCGGGTAGACGAAGGCCGAGACGGGCGTCCCGGCCAGATCGAAACGGACCTGCAATCCGTCTCGAACCGAACCCGAGGTCGAGTCCAGATGCAATTCAACCGACTCCACCTTCCCATCGCCCCTCAGCACGCCATCGAACGGGTGCGCCACCCGCAGCAAGGTCAGGGAAATCCGCGAGGTCTTGCCCGCGGCCTTGGCGGTGAGGTTGAGCCGGGTATTGTCGGGGAAGTCCGCCGGATCCAGATCCAGGCAATCGGACCCGCCGTCCTGGGAAAGGGTCTGGCCATTGAGATTCCAATCCGCCGCCAGGAAGCTCAGGCCTTTGGGAACCTTGTAATTGCCGCAAGCCTCCTCGCCGGGCGCCTGGAAGAACGGGCGCGCGCAGAGCCGCGTCTTCCCCACCACGATATCCTGCGGGTTCAATTGTTTCCCGGCCGTATCCACGATCTGCAGGTTCTTCACGGCCAGGGGTTTCAGATCGATATTGGTCTCCATCCCGAATACGGCCGTGGCCGGTTGCCGGCTGCAGTAGTAGATATCCAAATCCAGGTTCTGGCCTTGCTTGCCGGCCAGGAAGGGCAAGGAGTCCAGACGCGTGACGGACTCCATCGCATAATGAATGCCGCCCTGATCCACTGCCAGACGATTGTCCAGGTAGACCCAGAGATCATCGTCCCCGTTGAACTTCATGGTCTCCCCGCCGTGATAAATCATGCCCGCATTGATTTCCATGCAATAGGCATAGTCATTGTCGAGCGTGCCTCCGTTGGCCTTGGTCCAATGGGTTTGCCGGCTGATGGAATCGACGGGAAAGAATTGGTTGTCCTGGAATTTCCAAACCGGATTGGCCGCGGTCCCCACGTTCTGGAGGAAGATATTGCCGCAAGAGGCGGCCTTCGCGAAGGCGGGATCGAACCATTTTTCCAGGCTGTCGGAACAGACGTTCACGGACCCGCGACGCGGGATTTTCTTTCCCTTGGCGGGATCGAAGGCCAAGCTATCCTGGACCATGCCGGTGGCGTATTTATGGACGTCATAATTGCAATTCCCGACGCCGTTATCATCGAACTCGCCGTTGAAATCCCCGTAGTCCCGATCGTAAAGCCGGGCATTCAAAGCGAGGATGTCCTGGGCCTGCGATTGGACCTCCGCCAGGATAAGGAGCAGGGCGGAGACCCGCGCCCATCGGGAAAACTCTAGCATGGGATTGCCTATAAGATAGAGCCCGGAAGCGGAAACGGTGGGTGCTATTGCCGGAATCAAATTCCCAATAATCACAACTAGGTGGAAAAGGCAAGGAATATACACTCTGATGCGGAAAAAATACAGGCCGGCACCAAGGCAGACGTTAAAGTGGCTGACTTAGATCGAGGCCAGGATATCGTCCACATGGCCCGCCACCCGGACCTTGGAATAGACCTTAACGATCTTGCCGGCTTCGTCGATGAGGAAGGTGCTCCGCACGATGCCCATGAACTTGCGGCCATAAAGCGATTTCTCCTGCCATACGCCATAGGCATCCAGGGCCTTATGTTCGGGATCGCTCAGGAGCGGGAAGTTGAGGCCCTGCTTGGCCTTGAATTTCGCATGGGATTCCACCGAATCCGCGCTGACGCCGAGTACGGCAGCCTTGGCTTTTCCAAGCCGCGCATAACTGTCACGGAAATCACAAGCCTCTTGGGTGCAGCCGCCCGTATTGTCCTTCGGATAAAAATACAGGATCAGCTTCTTGCCCTTGAAGTCCGAAAGGGACACGGTTTTTCCCGAATCATCCCGCAAGGAAAATGCCGGCGCTTTTTGACCGGGTTGCAGGCCGGCGATGGGAGCGGCTTTGCCGGAAGCCTTGGCGGCCGCCTTGGGAGCGGCTACGGACACGGCTTTGGGTTTGGCGGGTGAGGTTTTCTTTTTCGCTGCAGCCACGGTTGCCTCCGGAAGACACTGCCGGAACGTGCATCCGGCGACCGAGCGGGGTTTTCCCGCCCGGACGAAAATTAGCTAACCATGGGAAGTATTCAAACGGCCGGGCGATCCGAAGGCGATCAAAATGCGATCAGAAGGCGCTGGCGAAATGCCGCATCTCGGAGGACCCCATGCGGGTCAGCAGCAGATCGCGGCGATCGCAGAATTCCTTCCACTCGGTCTTGGCCATGCCTTCCTTGGCTTCCATATTGAGCGATGCGGGATTGATGAAACTCCCATGGCATTCGACGCGATAATCGAGATGCGGTCCCGTCGCCAAACCCGTCATGCCCAGGTAGGCGATGACCTCTCCCTGGTGCACGCGGCGGCCCGCACGCATGCCCGGTGCGAAGCCGTTCAAGTGGGCGTAATAGGTATTGTAGACCCCGTTATGGTGGATCTTCACGGTATTGCCGTACCCGTTCACCCACTTCGCGTATTCGATGGTGCCATCCCCGGCCGCGAAGATATGCGTGCCCTTGGGCGCGGCGTAGTCGATGCCCCAATGCGGGCGGTTCACGCCTAGGATGGGAT
>DAINDC010000080.1:14324-16287 GCA_036732085.1 Fibrobacterota bacterium
GGCCGCGAAGCCGGAGGAGACATGGGCGAAGTTCAAGGGGACCTTCAGGAGCATCTTCTCCAGGCTGCTTCCCTTCTGATCGAAATAGGATCCCTTATATAGGATCCCGTAGAACTCCTTGCCGCGGTTCACGTATTTCGCCGTGAGCACCTGGCCATAGCCGCGGAAGCTTCCGTCCTCGCCGTAACGCTTTTCGACCAGGAGGTTGAAGGCATCTCCCACGCGGGGATCCTTGAAGAAGTCGATGTCCCAGGCGAAGATCTTGGTGACCGATTGGATGAGCGAAGGCGTTTCGCCCTTGGAGAGGAAAGCGTCGTAGAGGTTGGTATTCAGGGTCCCGGTCACGGCCACGGTATCGATGCGGACAGGGATATCGAGAATGGAATAGGACAGAGCCGATGCGGAGGCGGGGGTGGGCGCGGGGACGGACGAATCGGGATGGGCTACGGCGGCCTGGGCGGGCTGGCCGCGGGCGAGCAGGTGCTTGCGTTCGGAGAAGCGATCCTCGAGTATGAAGGCCTGCAGGGCATAGGTGGAATCGCCGCGCTGGGTGATCATGCGGTAGGTCTGGCCGGCATAAAGCTTGAAGCTGAAATTCTCCTTGATGCCGGAAAGCAGCAGGGAGGATTCCGATTCGGAAAGGCCGAGATTCCGGACTATGGAATTGAAACTCTCCCCCATTTTGACGCGAGAGGTCAAGGTGTCGAACCGGACCGTCGGGGCGGCGGCTGCGGGGGCGGCCACGGCCGCTACAGGCGCTTTCCCGGTGCATCCGGAAAGGACGGCAGCCAGGATGCAAACCAGGGCCGTTGCGAATTCTTTCCTTGGGAATTCTTTTCTCAACAAAGTCATTTTCACCTGCCTTGGCCCGAGCTTTCCTCGTGCCGACACCCGTAGATGGTTCTTGGGTAAAGGTTTAAAGGCCTCCCTGACGGAACGCGTTCCGGCCCGGGATTGGGAGAAGCGGATACAACTGGATCCGACCGTACCAATATACACCGAGGCCGAAAAAACCGCCAAGGGAAAACCGGGACTATGCGCCCCTAGTGCCCATATTTGCTGGCTTGTCCGCGGGCTTGCGCGCACAAGGACAATGTCGGAATTCTTTCCGAATGCGCCGGCATCCGATTTTCTGTTGGAGCTTAAGAGACCTTAACAGAATGGGGGCGCGTCAGGGATTAGGCGGCTTGGCCGGGCTTGGAATATTCCGCCTGGACGGCTTGGCATTGCGTGGCAGGCTTGCCCAGTAGGCCCGCGATGGGTTCATCGAGCATGGTCACGCAATTGGTCTTGAGAAGCTTCGCATCCCGCTTGCCCAGGTTGAAGCGGAAGGCGCGGACGATATCGGCGACGCCGCCTTCGGTGATGACCTTGAGGGACAGGGAGTAACTTCCCTGTTCCCAGTAACATCTATTGTTCAGCTCCGTATAGGAATTCACGCAGACATCCGTGCGCTTGAATTCGCCGATGAGGTCGTCATGCAGGGCCGTATCGGCTTCGGCGGGTTTCATGCTGCGGCGTTCGACAATCTTGCGCTCCACCTCATGCCAATGGTGGTAATAGCCTTGCAGCACGCCCTTGACCATCGGGAAGGCTTCCGTATCGTGGAAGACCACATTGAACTTCCCCGGTTCGCCAGGCGCCACCATGAACGGATGCGGCATTTCCCAGACGCGGCTGCCGGCGAGCGGCAACAGGAAGTTGGGCTTGAAGGCGATCCAGCGGAAGGAACGTTTGCCCTTGTCCCTATCGCAGGTCAAGGTAAGCTCCAGCGACTGCACGAAGATTTCCCGATCGGCGGCTCGCAGCACGCCTGCCAGTGCGATCAGGGGTCCGTTCGCATCGAACCCCACTTCCACCGTGCCGGTTTCGTAAAGCTCGAGACGGCTGCTTTTGCCCACGCGGTGGATCATCAGCCAGATCCAGAATTGCGCCACGGCCAGGATGGACAGGATCCAGGGAC
>DAINDC010000080.1:16297-16505 GCA_036732085.1 Fibrobacterota bacterium
CCAGCGCGCCGAGCACGGGCATCGTCGCTATCAGGGCCACGGTCATGCCGACATTCTCAGCTTGGCCTCCAGCAGGCAGGTGCGGGTTTCCGCATAGGCGATTTCCAGATCGAAAAGGATATGGGCGAGGAAGCTCGAGGATTCCCGACCGCCTTCCGCCGCGGTTTCCGCCGCGGCCGCGAGATCGCGGATGTTCACGGCTCCGATA
>DAINDC010000081.1:0-14630 GCA_036732085.1 Fibrobacterota bacterium
GCCTTTTTTGTATTCACAATTACCAAAGCACTTCCCACCCGCTGCGCCTCGTACAGGGCAAGATCAGCAATGTCCTTTACTTCCCATCCACCTGGTTTTCGGGTATATTCGACTTTCACCCGCTTTAGATTCTCGAACAACATTTTAACATCGGGCATGATCTCGCATTCACCTTGGTTTGGGATTGCGCCTTTTTTTGGATCGACATGCGACAGTAGTGGTTGTGTGGCCGTGCAAAGCACAACGGTACTCCCACACTGTTCAACAAGGAAGTTGACTGCATTGTTAAAGAGGTGGACACATTTTATAGGCAGCGTTTGAATTTCATCGAAGATGATGACCGCGTTTGCAAGTTGGTGCATACGGCGGGCTCCGCGTGTCCCCGCGCCGAATAGAGTTTCAAGAAACTGGACGCTCGTGGTATAAATAATCGGTGCGTCCCAATTATCCGCTAGAATCTTTTGTTTCCATCCCATCATAGCGGGCTCTAGGTTGGAGTGGTGTTCAAGTACGATTCGACCAAGATCACTTGGGCTATTGCTTGGATCCAAAATTTTTCGGGTCACATCAGCATTCTGGTCGATGATGGAAGTAAACGGAATCACATACACTACTTTGTCCAAATCGTGGTTACTAGCATGGTGGATTGCAAAACGAAGGCTCGCAAGCGTCTTTCCACCGCCAGTGGGTACGGTCAATGTATAGACCCCTTTTTTACGTTTAGCGGCCTCCAAACAATGATTTGAAATTTCGTTCCGAAGCTTGTCGATGGGGTGACGAGGTGTGAGCGCGGAAAGATGTGATTCAAGACGACCGATTAACACTTCCCAGCTGGCATATCGCCCCCGCGGTCTGAAGGCGGCTTCTTTGGGTTTTTCAAAATCCGCGGTATCAACACGATCGGCATCAATGAGGCAGCTGAATAAAAATCTTATGAGAAGCCCGGATTGGAACTGAGCTACGACACTCTTCCTGGGATTTGGATTGTCTTGTCGATCCGGTGCGCGCTGATTGATATCATTAATGGATTTTTTTAGACTCTCAACAAGAAATTTGTCGGCGAGTATTGATCTGAAGCGTTCCATAACTTCAGCATCGGCATTTTGAAGGACCTCTTCTAAATGGGTCTTCTCTCCGGACTTTCCCATACGGCGAAGAAAGCCATTCGTCACGGGCTCGGATGAACTTGAAGTCAAACAGTCAATTAGCCCCGAGTGATGGGAAGCAATGCACAGCGCTAAGATTTGACCCACAACTTGTCCGAGTTGGCCCTGCTTGGACAACTCCGCCCAAACCAGTTGCGCACCCGCGGAAGAGTGATCCACCTTTCCCTTCAGCCCCTTTGCGTCCACGAATGCATCATCTTCGTCCGGATTGAGGAGGCCGGTCGCCGATTTTAGATAGCCTTGAAATTCTCGACTGTATTTTCCGAGGTCGTGGAGGAGCCCCACAAGCTCTCCAGCTAAGCCTAGGCCTTTTTTAGATGCGAACCCCTGGGCAAGTACCGAAACGCCTTCAAGATGTCGTTTTAAAGTTTGGATATCACCATTAACATGGCGTACATGGGCAATAAATTTTTCCGAATTTGCCATATCCCAAAACCTAACTTCCACCCTCTATCATTTTGTGATAGAGGTACCGACGAAATTAACCCGATTTACGCCCCAGCCCGAATCGCTCACTCGCCTTGCGAACCATCGCTTCCACCTCAAGCCGCAAATCCTCCGGCTCCACCACCGTCACCTCGTTAGCATAACGCATCACATCGCGAGCCAATTCCAGGACATTGCCACAAGGAAATTCCAGTTGAAATCCGCCGCCTGGTAGGATCCGCGTCTTTTGCTTTGGGTGCCAGCGCTCCTCACCCGCGAGTTTCGCGGCTAAACCCTCAAAGACGAGAATCGCTTTTCGCTTGCCTCGACCGGAAAATATTCCGTAGGCATCCGCGAAGTGGCCATCAAGGTCGGTTCTGGATATTTCCCTCGCCGGTTTTTGCTGGACCTCGAAATCATGCATTCGACTGAGGGCAAAAGCGCGGAGCTTGCCGGTGACATGATCGAATCCGTCCAAATACCAATTGTCGCGGTAGCGAACCAAGGTTTGCGGCGAGACGTCGCGCTTCCGCGATCCCGTATCTTTAACTCCGGAGTATAAAAAACAAGTCCGTTTCCGCAATAATACCGCATGCGAAGCCGCCATCAGAATGTCCGGATTGTGAGGACGATGATGCATGGGAAGTAAGCGAATCCGCTCTTTCCAAATGGAGGGATTTATACCCCGGGCTTGAAGTATCTCCTCCATGCGGGTATGGATCGGCGCGAGATGTTCAGCAAGAACTCCCGAGGCCAGAATATCGAGCCAATGCGATAGGCCGAGCAAAGCGGCGAGCTCATCGGTTCTTAGCCAAAAGCCCGGCAACTCGATTGCTTTCCCCTCTTCGAGGCGATAATGTCGGCCATCATATCGAACGGGTATTCCCATGGTGCGGGCGCTATCGATTAATCGATGCACGGTTGGAGCGGAACAGGTCCAACGTCTTTCGAGAAATCTTCGAGTGACAGGGCGTTTTCCGGATTGGAGGAGTCCGGCTAAATCAGAAATCCTGCTCGCTTCCTTCAAAGGCCGCTTCGATTTGTTTCTGATTTATAAGCCATTACAAGCCCTTTGGGATTAACCAAAGGTAACCACGGAAGTCAAGAAAGGGTAAGTCATCAGGGTTTTTGGAAACCTCCTCTCTCCCTTTCCAAGGGGCTTGCATCCTCAAGGTGTCACCCGTGCCGGGCGACCATAAAAAAAGCCCCGGTTTCCACCGAGGCTTTTGCTTTTAACCGACGGGGACGGAGCCCCGGAATCTCAGACTTCCATCGCCTGCAGGTAACCGCGGTATTTCCTCTGGAGCTTGTCGAAGGTCCCGCTGCTGCGCATGCGGCGGAGCGCCTGATCGCGGAGTTGGCGGACGCGCTCATGGGAGATGTTCAGGCCCAGGCCCACTTCACGCAGGGTCTGGGGCGAATTCTGATCCATGCCGAACAGGCCGGTGATGACCTGGGCTTCGCGCTCGGGGAGCTCGGAAAGGATTTCGCGGACGAGTTCGCCGGTGGCTCCCTTCTCGAATTCATCCTCGGGATTGGCCGCATGATCGTCGCGGAGGATTTCCTGGAAGGTCGTCTTGGAGTCCGCGCCCACGGGCGCGTCGAAGGACATGCCCTTGCCGGCGGTCTGCAGCAGGCCGCGCACGCCTTCATCCAATTCCTGCCCGTGTCCCTGCTCCTTCAGGGCCTTGCGGACGCGCAGGCACTGGTTGGCGGGAAGGCGAATGAGCGAGCCGGTCTCGTTGATGGACTTGGTGATATAGGCCTTCATCCACCAGACGGCATAGGAGATGAATTTGATGCCGCGCGAGGAATCGAAACTCTCCACGGCGCGGATGAGCCCCATGCAGCCTTCGTTCACAAGGTCCGGAAGCGGAATGGGACAGCCGCGGTATTGCAGGGCCACCTTGAGGACAAAGCGCATATTGGCCTTGATGAGCCTTTCCCGCGCGGCGACATCACCCTTGCGGAAACGCTCGAACAGGCGCTGCTCCTCTTGGCGGGAGATGGGACTCGTTTTACGGATGTCCTCCATGTAACGTTTGAGGGACGCATCGGTAGTTGGGTATGCCATTGACCTTTCCTTTTTTCCCTGAGTGCCACGCCCGCGCGGAAACCCGGTAATCCAAGACCACCTTCATGCAGGGGCCTGAAATCGGTTCCGAGACATCGCAATCGGGAACGTGCGCCGAATGAGATCGGCGATGGTTATTCTCGAGCAAAGTACAAAAAGCATCCGTCCGAACCCGCAACGAATTGTCGGAAACGGAATTAAGAGAAAAATAGGTCATGAAAGGGTAAGATCCCGGACCGCATCCATATCCTGAGGAGTCAGGTATTGGTAGACGTCCAGGATGGTATCGCGGGTCCACCCGCTCGCCATCAGGCCTTTCAGGAATTCAACGGTCAGACTGGTGGACCGGATATACGGCTTTCCTGCCAGAATCGCCGGATCTGAATGGATTAGTGAGGTTTTGGGCAGGCCGAGTTCAGAAACTGGGTTTCGCAACATGGGGTTTCGATAGTTTTGGTTCATGGTCGTCCATTGTATACCAAAAAGATCCTAAAGACAAGCGTGCCGTGCCCTGAAAGCCTCTCGCAGCCTCGAGCAAAGGACTGGTAATCGTCCCTGGAAAGATTTTTTTTGAAGATGGAGTCCGCCCACCGCCCGCCTAAAGCCTAAAGAACAGCGTGGCATCCAACGGCATCCCAGCGGCATCCAGCAACGAATTGGAACGGCGATGACGGCGTTCCAGGACGGAGGGACCATGGCAAAGGATTGGCTCCCCGCGAAAGACGGGACCAAGGTGGACAAGCCGCCGCAATCCAATCCACCCAAGCTAAGGCCAAAATTTCCCCTAGCGTATTTTATTTTCCTGGCCGCTTCCATTCTCCTCTTCAACTTTTTCATTCCCAAGCCGGATGGCCAAGCCCTCGACTACAGCCACTTCAAAGAGCTGATCCGATCGGGAAAAATCAAGCGGGTGGAAATCGGGTCCGATGCCCTGTTGGGTTTTCCCGTGACCGGGGCCCAAGAGATCAAGCTGCGCGAGGAGGCCAAGGCCAGGATGCGCCTCCGGGAAAAAAGCCAGTCCAAGCCTCCGGATTCCGCCCTGGCCGTCTATCGTACCGTGCCGGTTCCGTCTCCCGATCCCGATTTTCTCAAGTTGCTCGATTCGACGAAGGTGGAATATTATGCGCGGGCCGAGACCGGCAAGGGTTTCCAGAACCTCCTCTTCACGTGGATCCTGCCTGGTCTCTTCTTCGTGGGCATCTGGATGCTGATCATGCCCAGGATGGGCGGGGGCGGGGCCGGATTGTTCGCACTGGGGAAATCACGCGCCCATATCGTCGAGGAGGGCGAGGTGGAGGCAACCTTCGAAGACGCGGCGGGAGTGGACGAGGCGAAGGAGGAGCTCAAGGAGGTCATCGATTTTCTGAAATCGCCGGCCAAATACCTGGCCATCGGCGGCAAGATCCCCAAGGGCATCCTGCTGGTGGGCCCGCCCGGAACCGGCAAGACCTTGCTCGCCAAGGCCGTGGCGGGGGAAGCCAAGGTCCCGTTCTTCCGGATCAGCGGATCCGATTTCGTGGAAATGATTGTGGGCGTGGGCGCGGCGCGCGTGCGCGATCTGTTCAAGCAGGCGCGGGAGAAAGCGCCGTGCATCATTTTCATTGACGAATTGGACGCCATCGGCAAGAGCCGGTCCAACTTCATGGGCGGCCATGACGAGCGTGAGCAGACCTTGAATCAGCTGTTGGTGGAGATGGACGGGTTCGATCCGCGCGTGGGCGTGATCATCCTCGCGGCCACCAACCGCCCGGAAATCCTGGACTCGGCCCTGCTGCGGCCCGGACGATTCGATCGCCATGTGGTGGTGGACAGGCCCGATCTGATCGGCAGGGAGGCCATCCTGCGGCGGCATGCGCGCAATGTGAAGATGGCGCCGGATGCGGATCTGGCCGTCATCGCGCGCAAGACCCCGGGATTCGTGGGCGCCGATCTGGCCAACCTCATCAACGAAAGCGCCCTGCTCGCGGTGAAGGCCGGGCGGACCGAGGTGGCGCAGGAGGATCTGGACGAGGCCATCGAGAAGGTGATGGCGGGCCTCAAGAAGCGGAACCGCCTGATGAATCCCAAGGAGAAGGAAAGGGTGGCGCATCACGAGACCGGCCATGCCCTGGTGGCGGCCTTCACGCCCGGAACCGATCCCGTCGAGAAGGTCTCGATCATTCCGCGCGGGCTGGGCGCCTTGGGGTTCACTTGGCAGTTACCCACGGAAGAGCGGTTCCTGATGACGGAAAGCGAACTGCTGAGCCGCATCGACGTGCTCCTGGGCGGACGGGGCGCGGAGGAGATCATCTACGGGGACGTGTCCACGGGCGCCTCCAACGATTTGGGGCGCGCCACGGAAATCGCGCGGCAGATGGTGATGGAGCATGGCATGAATCCCAAGTTCCATAACATGGTCCTGCGCGGGCCCAAGGTCGGGCTGTTCGGCGGCCCGCCCCAGGAAACCTTGGGTCCTCGCGAGTTCGCGGAAACCACGCAGCAGTACGTGGACGAACTGGTGGCATCGATCCTGCAGGAGTGCTATGAACGCGTCCTCGATCTCCTGCGCAGCAAGCGCGAGGTGCTCGCCAAAGTGGCGGCGAGGCTGCTCGAAAAGGAAACCTTGAGCGAGAAGGAATTCCGCGACCTCCTCAAGGAAGCGCCGGCGGTCCAGCCCGCCGCGGGATAAAAAATTCGCCAAGGAGTTAACATGGGAAAGCGATTCGCTAGGTTCCTGTTGATGTCGGGCTCCGCGGCCTTGGGCGTGGGCTTGGCCTATCTGTTCGATTTCCAAAACGGGAGGCGCCGGAGAGCGCGCCTGCGCGATCGTGGCTTCCGTTTCCTCCGCAAAGCCGGCGAGGCCTTGCGGAGCAGGGCCTCGGACTTGGGGGGACGCATTCTCGGCCTCGCCCAGAAAGTCAGGCATATCCTCAAAGAGGAAACCGTGGACGACCAGGTGCTCATGGAAAGGGTGCGTTCCAAGCTCGGGCACCATGTCTCCCATGCGCATTCCCTGAAAGTGGAAGCGCGGGATGGCGTCGTCACCTTGCGCGGCCCGATCGCGACCGATGAAATCGCCGGCCTTCTCAACCATGTCCGACGCATACCCGGCGTGCAGGCCCTGGTGCCGCTACTCGATCCGAAACGGGGCGAAGGATTGAAAAGCCAGCCGGATTCGAAATCTCCGGGGTCGGATTCGCGGAATGCTCTCCGGCCCCCGGACCTGCCTACCCGCGCTCGTTGAAATCCGGAACGCCGACGGTATCCGGCGGCGGGATATTGTGCGTGGTATCCGTATTGGGGATCCCGCCGGATCCGCCTTGTCCCGGGGTTCCTGGAATCGCGGTCCCGGGATAATGGTAGGGATCGTTGATCGTATCGAAGAAAGAGCGGGCCGAATCGTTGGTGATGGTAGAATCGTAGCCCGATCCGCCCATGCCCGTGCCGCCGTAACCGGAGCCGGAGCGTGAAGTATCCGGCGCGGCCATTTGCGAGGAATCGGTGGATGGCTGGTTGTTCTGGTAACCGGTCGACTGCCGCGCCTTATGGGAAGCGCAGCCGGAAGCCACGATGGCCACCAATGCGGACCCGGTGAGAAGAAAGGTGGCGGATGCGCGCATCAGACCTCGAGGGTTGCGTATCGGGTTTTGCATGGATGCTCCTCGGATTCGCTTGGAATCCCGTTGCGGCCCGCGAGCAAAGGCCACGCCTTCGCGCCTGGCCGCCTTAATACCATAAAAAAAGTTTTGCGGCCTCCTGAAGCGGTAAAATCGTCGGCTTATATCGGAAGCGGATCCTCCTCCGCATGAAAAATAAATTTGCCGGGTAAAAGCCAGAACCTAGTTTAAGAACACCCGCGCAACGGCCTCCGATGGCGCCCAGGCCATTGCCGACCGGGGGCGATCCCCGGAAACCTTCAGTACCACGTCCAGCCGGGCGAGACGAGGATTGCCAAGATGGACACAGGCTCGCTGCCCCCTAAGCCCCCGCAGTGGCGGACTCCACCGAGGCCGGCTCCGTGGGTGCGGTCCCTATCGGTCCTCTGCCTATGCTTGGCCTTCTTCAGCTGCCAACCGGTGGAGTACAGCCCCTACGAGGTGCGCAGGACGGCCCAGTCCCCGACGCTCACCATGGAGAACGTCGGCAGGATAGCCGAAATCGAAAAGGCCGTACCTGGTGACGGATTTACCTTCGCGATCATCGCCGACACCCATTCCGCCTATGATGAACTCAATTTAGCGGTGGTCGCCCTCAATGCGGACACCTCGATCCGTTTCCTGATTGTGGCCGGAGACATCACCCAGTACGGACTGCAAAAGGAATACCTATGGTTCCTGGGCATCCTCTCGCACCTCCGGATGCCCTTCGTCAGCGTCATCGGCAACCATGACGCCTTGGCCAGCGGCGTGAGCGTTTACCAGAGGCGCCTGGGAGCCCTGAACTACAGCTTCGCATTCAAGGGGATCAAGTTCGTCTGCATCAACGATAATATCTGGGAGTTCCCCTTCGCGGTGCCGGACTTCTCCTGGCTGGAAGGCGAGCTGGCCACGGCGACCGATAACCAGAAGCTTTACGTCGTTTCGCATATCCCGCCTTTCGGGGACCAGTTCGACGAGCCGAACAAAAGGAGATACGTGGATCTCATGGCGCGCTACCACGTCGCCTTGTCCATCCACGGCCATACGCACCATTACAGCTACGATCCCTCCCCCTATGGGGACGGCGTCCCTTACCTGGTCGCCGACAAAATCCAGGACCGGAATTACTTGAAGGTTACGGTAACTCCCAAGGGACCTCTGATCGAGAGGGTTTTCTACTGATGGGAAGCCGTACTTCGCTCGCAGCGGCGGCCGCGCTTTTCTGGACGGCCGCGGCGCCCGGTTCGGTCAGGGATTTTTTGCCGGACCGGGCCCGGCTGCAATTCGCCGGGAGCCAGGGGTTCCTTTCCGCGGGTGCGGGATACGGGTTCCTCAAGGACAAGTTCGACGAGGAAATCCTCTATGGCTACCTTCCCTCGGCCATCGGCGGCATCTCCGTCCATACGCTTTCCGCGAAGACCTCCGTCGCTCCGGTGCGGTTCAAGTTCGCAAGCGGGACCACGCTGTTTCCCGTGGTGGGGGGCGTCTCCGCCATCGTGGGTCTCGGCCACCGGTATTTCCTGATCCTGCCCGAAAGGTACAAGGATTATTATTGGCCTTCCGCCTTGCGGTTCTGGGTTTTCGCGGGAACGCGCGTGCGTCAGGATTTCCATCCCGGCGTCCCGTTCGCGCGGGGCGTAGGGCTCATAGCGGAGGTGGGCGCCACCGATGCCTATTGGCGCGCCTATCACCGCAATACGGATCTGACCTTGCCGGATATCCTCAGCATGTCGCTCTCGGCCCAGCTTTTTTTCTGAATAATTTTTTCCGGAAAAATATCGGGAATGGGGATTGCCCGCCTCGGACCGACCGGGCGGGCCTTGATTCAGGCCCTGAGGGCTTGGCTCAGGCCCCGGGAGTGGACCAGATCACACCCAAACCCACCTTGGTCAGGTAATCGGATTTGGAGGTGAGATCGCTGCCCTTCAAATACCAGGTCGGAGTCACCATGGCGTTCACGCCGAACCTGGGAGTGATCTTGTAGGCCGCCATCAGATCCGCGCCCAAGTCCAAGTAGTTGGCTCTCGACAGGCGTTCATAGCCTACGTGGCCGCCCACGCGCGGTTGGAAGTTTTCCGTATTCGGACCCACCAGGCCCGTCAAGGCGATGCCGCCTTCATTCAGGTCCTTGCCCGCTTGATCGCCTTCGATCTGATAGTTGGTGTAATTGGCCCGCAGACCCAGGCCGCCGACGCCGGCACCACCCGCGGTGGGGCGTTCCATGGTGGTGAAGCCGTTCACGCCCATGCCGGGACGATACGCATCGCGGTCGTTCAGCTCCGAGCCTTGCGCCGATACGCCAGCCTTCCAGATTCCCGTGCTCGCATGGGCGGACAGGCCCATGGCCAGAATTCCCAAAGCGGCTAATTTGAAGTAACGCATTTTATCGCTCCTTTTTTCCCCTCCCGGGATTGGGAGGGGTTCGATTATGCTCCGGGAGTCGTCCACACGAGACCCAGGGAAACCTTGGTCAGGTAATCGGACTTACTGCTGATATCTCCCGGTTTCAAATACCAGGTGGGCGTCACCATAGCGTTTACGCCCAGCGTGGGTGAAAGCTTGAGCGCCGCTATCACATCGGCTCCCAAATCCATGAAATTCGCCTTCGAGAGCCGTTCATAACCTACGTGGCCTCCCACCCGCGGTTGGAAAAAAGCCGTATTGGGACCGACGAGACCCAGCACGGCTACTCCGCCTTCATTGAGATTCTTCCCGATTTCATCGGCTTCTATCTCGTAATGGGTGTAGTCGGCCCTAAGGCCCAATCCGCCCACGCCAATCCCGCTGGGAGTCGTTTTCTCCACCGACGTGAAGCCATTGATGCCTACGCCTTGGCGGTACACACTCCTATCCGCCATATTTGCGGTCTGCGCGGAAACCCCGTTCCTGATGGTTCCCGTGCTTGCGTTGGCAGCCAAGCCCGCGGCCAGTACTCCGAGAGCCGCATATTTGAGGTAACGCATACTTCCCACCTTTTCTCGCCTCCCCGGAATGGGAAGAGGTTTCCGAAGCCATCCAACCAACTTCGGAGATATCTATAAGATAAAGTTCTGCGCGGCCCGAATGTAAGTAGGCCTCGGACCCTGGGATGATTGGGTATGCCTGCGGATTCCAGACCGTGGAAAGAGAATATCTGTAACGTTTGCCGACTCCGCTTTGATTCAAGGAGCGGAGGATACGCAATCCCTGATGGAATTTATTTTGCTCGCTGGGACGGGAGTTCTCGCTCACCGCTTCCGCGACCTTGTTCAGCGCGCGAGGCGGCGAACCGGATATCCGATCCAATGCCTCGCGGCGGATCTTCCTCGGCGCCTAATGGAGCTTATATCCTATTGGAGCTTGTATTATTGAAGGGGCTTATACTACTAACTACTACGGGCGGGGGCTTTACTATTGACGAGGGCTAGCCCAGGGATCGACCCACAAGGCTGAAGGCCCCGCTGCTTGGCAGGTTCCGGGTGGATATTTAGGTTGATCCGAAAGGGAGCGACTCCCCATTCCCCGGACCGAAGGAAGAGTCTCCGCCCCATGCATGATTTGACTTTCCTCCAGGACCTGGCCATCGTCATGATAGTGGCAGGCCTGGTCACGGTCCTGTGCCATCGGTTCAAGCAGCCCGTGGTGCTCGGATATATCCTGGCGGGCGTCATCATCGGCCCGCATACGCCGCCCTTCCTGCTCATCCGCGATGCCGGAGCCATTCAGACCCTGTCCGAGCTGGGCATCATCTTCCTCATGTTCAGCCTGGGGCTCGAGTTCAGCCTGCGCAGGCTCCGCCAAGTGGGCGCCACCGCCCTCATCGCCGCCGCCGTGGAAATCCTGGTCATGCTCGCGGTGGGCTATGGCATCGGACGCGCGTTCCATTGGAGCGCCATGGACAGCCTCTTCCTGGGCGCCATCATCTCCATCTCGTCCACCACCATGAAGGCCTTGGACGAGCTCGGCCTGCGCGGGGATCGCTTCGCGGGCATGGTCTTCGGCATCCTCATCGTGGAGGACATCCTCGGCATCATCCTCATCGTCATGCTCACCGGCATCGCCAGGACCGGGACCCTGCAGCCCTGGGAAGCCTTCCTCACCGTGGGGCGGTTGGCCGTGTTCCTCGTCGTCTCCCTGGTGCTCGGCTTCATCTTCGTGCCCCGCATCGTGGGCTATGTCGCCCGATTCCGCAGCCCGGAGATGCTGCTCATCACCGTACTCGGCCTCTGCTTCGGGTTCACCTTGCTCACCGTCAGACTGGGCTTCAGCCTGGCCCTGGGCGCATTCCTCATCGGCGCCATCCTGGCGGAAGCCAAGGAGATCGGCAGGATCGAGGATCTGATGGTCCCGGTCCGCGACATGTTCAGCGCCGTATTCTTCGTATCGGTGGGACTGCTCATCGATCCGCGCCTGCTCGTCCAATACGCGGCGCCCATCGGCGTCATCACCCTCGCCGTCATCCTCGGCCAAGTGCTCAGCTATACGCTCGGGACCTATGCCGCCGGCCATGATCTGCGCACCTCCGCGCGCGTGGGCATGAGCATGGCGCAGATAGGCGAGTTCTCCTTCATCATCGCCGCGCTCGGCCTCAGCCTGAAGGTAACCAGCGGGTTTCTCTACCCCATCGCCGTGAGCGTCTCCGTCCTCACCACCTTGACCACGCCTTACCTGATTCGCGCTTCCCATCCCGTCACCGCCTGGATGGAGCGCAAGCTGCCTCCCACCCTGCTTTCCTATATCAACCTCTACAGCCGCTGGCATTCGCAGTTCAGCCAGGGACGACAGGACAGCCAGGTCCGCCGCATCCTGCGACGCATCGCCGGCCAGCTTACTTTATTCGCGGGCCTCATCGCCGGAGCCATACTGGCCGCCGTCTTCCTGTCGCGCGTCATCCTGCGGTTCTATCCCTCGGCCCAACCCTACAAGGGCGCCATCCACTCCGTACTGTGGTTCGCCGCCATGCTCGCGGCCATGCCCGTCTATATCGCCACCTACCGCAAGCTCAAGGCCCTGGGCATGATCCTGGCCGAGCTGGGAATCACGGACGCAATGGGCGGGGAACGCAAAACCGAGGTCCGGGCCGTGGTGGCGAATGCGATCCTGGCTCTGGGCCTGCTCGCGCTTTCAGGCTTCACCTTCGCATTGAGTTATGCGGTCCTGCCTCCGGCCCAAGCCTTGATCCTCTTGCTGGTGGCCGTGGGGCTGCTCGTCTACTGGCTGCGCGCGCCGTTCAACAAGATTTATTTCCAGGGCAAGGCCGCCTTGGCGGATACCTTCAACCAGCCTTCGGAGCCCTCCCACGAGGAGACGAAGGTGGAGGCCCTGCGGGTCACGCATCTCCTCAAGGACGCCTGCCTGCAGACCTTGGTGCTCACGGAAAGAATGCCGGGAGCGGGCCGCACGCCGCGCGATCTGGAGCTCCGAAGCCGTACCGGCGCCTTCATCGTGGGAGTGGAACGCGACGGCGCCCAGATCATCAACCCCGATGCCGATGAAACCTTGCTGCCCCAGGATCAACTGCTCCTGCTGGGCAGCCGCGCGCAACTGGACGCGGCCCTGCAGGCGTTGGCCGGATCTTTGGTGCCCGCCTCCGATCCCATCCAGGTCTCCGCCAAAACGGAAGCCGAATTCCAGGCCGAGCAACCGAAGGCGGAGGCCTAACCACCGCGTTTTCTTGCTACATTGGGTGCCTTCCCTGAGTGCAGTAACATTTCCCTTCCAACGTGGACCAATGGAATGAGCGGCCCTGAGCCCCTGAAACCGCCGGAAACCATCTCGTCTTTCGAGGAGATCAATTCTCCGGAGTTCCTGGAAAGGCTTTTGGCCAAGGATTCCGCGGGGAGGGCCTTCACGCGCCTGGTCCGGGCGACGCATGATCGGTTCCTGGGTTTCATCCAGAGGCAGTTGTCCTCGCAGGATGAATGCCTGGAGGTGCTGCAGGAAGTGTATCTGGCGGTGCATAAGGGCCTGCCCGGTTTCGCCGGCAAGTCCAAGCTGACCACCTGGATGTACAGCCTGGCCCACCACAAGATCTGCGATCGTTTCTCGGATCGGGATCGGAAGCACGTGGAGCTGACGGAAGCGCAGGAGTCGGGGTTGTCCACGGAGGCGGCCGAGTCCTATGGATGGGATAAGCTTACGGCCTGGGATGCCTCCGCGGAACGGGTCATGGCGCGCAATGCGGTGGAGAAGCTGATCGGGAAGGCGATCGAGGCGCTGCCCGGCAATGCCCGGCAGGTCTACCAGCTCCGCGATGTGGAGGGGTTGTCCGGTGAGGACGCCGCGGAAGTCCTGGGCATCACGCCCGAGAATGTCCGCGTGCAGTTGCATCGGGCCCGGCGGCAGATTGTGGATTGGGTGCAAGCGAAGATGGCAGAGGCTTCCAAATGAGCGGGCTATTCTACAAGGTGACGTATACCTGCGAGAAAGCACGGGAGTTCATGTACGATTATCTCGAGGATAATCTTCCTGCCCTGGTATCCATCCGTTTCCATCTGCATCTCAATGGCTGCCCCGCATGCCGCGAATACCTTTTCCTCTACAAGAAGGCCGCCAATGCGAAGGAGTTCCGGAAAGAGCATCCGGCGCCGCAGGAATTCCTGGACAGCACCTTGGACTTCCTCCGGAAGGAGGGCATCGCCGAACCGGGTGAATCCGAGGATCCGGAAACGTCCGGGGATCCGGATACGCATATCGAAAGGTAGGATCAGCCATGCATCCCGTTCCCTCTCCCCTTCGCGCCTTCGGTTTACTCGCCCTGCGCACCCCGCTGGCCCTAATTGCCCTGCTCCCTTTTTTGCCATGGGGAAACATGGCGGTTACCGCCCTGGCCGGCCCCGTCCAATCCGTGGCCATCCCCGCCGCCGCCGCCAAGGCCATCCCGAATCCGGCGCCCTGGCAGGCCTTCCTGTCCCGCTATGTCGACACCACCGCGGCCGACGGCATCCACCGCGTCCGTTACGCCGCCGTTACCCCGGCCGATAAGGCTTCGCTCAAGGCTTATCTCAAGGCCGTGCAGGCCGCGCCCCTCTCGACCTTTCCCATCGAGGACCAGCGCGCGCTCTGGATCAACATGTACAATGCCCAGACGGTAGCCGTGGTCCTGGACCATTATCCGCTGCGGAGCGTCCGCGACCTCATGCTGCAGAGTTCGAAGGAGCCGGGTTCGCCGAAGCCGGGACCCTGGGACGCCAAGCTCCTCAAGGTGGAAGGCAAGGATCTGTCCCTGAACGATGTGGAGAACGGCATCCTGCGCACACAGTGGAAGGACAACCGGATCCATTTCGCCTTGAACTGCGCCAGCCTCGGCTGCCCGAACCTGGCGACGCGCGCCTTCACCGGCGCCAATACCGACAAGCTCCTGGAAGC
>DAINDC010000081.1:14640-16489 GCA_036732085.1 Fibrobacterota bacterium
ATCGTGTATCCCGCAGCCGAAGTCGGCGAGCTTCATGCGTTCGCCGCGCGCCGTGGATTTGACCGACGGCAAATTGAAGCTCTCCAGCATTTTCGACTGGTACCGAACCGATTTCGGCGCCGATGAGAAGGCCGTCCTGGCCACCCTCGCCAAATACGCGCCCCTCGATATGGCCGGCCGGTTGCGGACCTTCACGGGCAAGATTGAATACGGGTACGATTGGAACCTGAACGACGCCTCGCCGGCCAACCCCTCCGCCCGGTAGCGGCCTCCATGCATCCCCTGTTCCTGGCCCGGCTGCTTTGGTACCGCAAGCTACTCGCCGGTCGGGAACACTGGACCCGCGGCGAATTGGAAGCGCATCAGGCCCGCTCGCTCGCCAGGCTCCGCACCCATGCCCTGGCCCATAGCCGTTTCTACCGCACCTTCCATCGAGGCTTGGAATCGGCCCCACTGGCGTCCCTGCCGATCCTGACCAAGGCCGCGCTCATGGAAAACTTCGATGCGGTGGCCGCGCGTCCGGGAATCAGCCGGAAACGGGCGGAAGCGCATCTCGGCAATCCCGAGGCCCCGCCCAGGTTCCTCGGACGTTACGTCCTCTCCGTGACCTCCGGGACCACCGGCCGCCGGGGGATATTCCTCCACGACCCCGCCGAGTGGGCCTGGATAGCGGCTTCCTACGCGCGCTCCAGCGACTGGGCCGGGATGAAAGCCGGGATCACCAAACCCGTGCGGATGGCCGTGGTCAGCACCCGCACGCGCTGGCACCAGAGCGCCCTGATCGGATCCAGCCTGGCGGGCCGGATTGTGCCGAGCCTGCGCCTGGATGCGACCGACACCCTGGAATCCATGGTCCGCGAATTGAACGCCTTCCGGCCCAGGACACTTGCCGGTTACCCCTCGGTCTTGCGGCGGCTGGCCGCGGAGAGGATCGCCGGGAAGCTGGACATACGGCCGGAGGCGATCTTCCCGGCGGCGGAGGCGCTCCTGCCGGAGGATCGATCCCTGCTGCGCCAGGCGTTCGGGTCCGAGCCCTTCGACATTTACGGGGCCACGGAAACCGGGTGCATCGCCTCCGAATGCCGGAGCCATACGGGACTTCACCTTCACGAGGACCAGGTCCTGTTGGAAAACGTCGATGAAAAAAACCGGCCCGTGCCCGCCGGGGAGTTCGGCGCCAAGGTGCTGGCCACCGTTTTGTTCAGCCGCACCTTGCCCTTGATACGCTATGCGATCACGGATAGCCTCCGCATATCGGACCGCGCCTGTACTTGCGGACGGGCATTCGCCCTGATCGATGCCATCCAGGGACGCGCCGAGGATGTCCTTCACTTCGAGGGCATGCATGGCCAGGGGCCGATCGAGATCCATCCCAATCTCTTCCACAATCTTCTCGAAGCCGCACCGATACGGGAATGGCAGGTGGTGCAGGTGGGAGCCGGCGCCTTGCGCATCCTGGCCGCTGGTTTGGAACCCGGCTTCGACATGGGGCCCGTGGTCGCGGAAGCGGCCGCGGCGATCGCGGCGCAAGGGGCCAAGGTGGATGTGGGCTGGGAGAAGGTGGATGCGATTCCCAAGGGGAGTACCGGCAAAACCTCCCTGGTCAGGGCGCTGCGAAGTAAAACTGCTTCATAATATTGCCGCCTCACCCTCGGCCCCAGCCCCGGTATTTTGTAATTCAAAGTCATCACCGATTAATGAAAATCGATGACCAAATTCAGGAATGGATTTTTTTATTTAATCCGATCCCGAATGGATGAGCCAGTTGTCTAAGTAGCCTGGGGGAAAAAGACTCATCTCATGCTCGCCTTCGCCACCTTGGGTCTACTGCTCCTAGCCGCGACCGGAC
>DAINDC010000082.1:0-1494 GCA_036732085.1 Fibrobacterota bacterium
ATGCCTACCAGAGCGAGATGGGCGAGGGATTGGGAGGTCTTCATAAGGGTCCGTTCAAGTGGTCGGAGGATGAGGAATTCATCACTCCGCCCCCGATAAGTCCGGACCCGGGGAAGAATGTTTCACAATAATCGGAAAAACCTATTCCGCCTCCCCCACCACTTCGGCCTGATCCTCTTTGAAAGACTCGATATCATCGGCGATTTCCCCGGCCTCTTCCTGGCTCAAATGCTTCTTCGCCAGCTTGAACAGGGATTCCTCTTCCTTTTCGATATGATGTTCCACCTTTTCGACAAGGACCTTCAGCTTGGCGAGCCATTCCGCTCCGTCCTTGGAGTCGCGAGCCAGCTCCTTGAGGAGTTTCTCCACCAGCTTATGTTCCTGCATGGCTTCCATCGTCAAGTCCTGGCTTTCCTTCACCTCCAGCAGCCGCGGGTACAGGAACTTCTCTTCCGCCAGCGCATGCACGGTGAGCTCCATATTGATTTCACCGAAGAGTTCCTCGCGCTTCTTCAAAGCCTTGGGCGAAGTCGCTTCAATTTCCCGGAACAGGGATTTTACCGTTTCATGATCATAACGAAGCAGGTTATAGAGATCCATGCGGAACCGCCTTTCTTTAGAGACCCTAAGAGAATGGGTTCGCTGCTCCGGCCGGCTGCGGAGCCACCGGGCTGCGTTCACGTTCCAGATTCTTTACCTGCGCTCAAATGCGTTTATCGCACTTCGCACAACCTCGCTACACGCCCCCATTCTGTTTGGGCCTCTTAAATCTTCCTTTATGAAAAACAAATTTGGAGAGGGGGGTGGGGAAAAATCAGCAGGGCTAATTTCCCGTCCCAGCCGCCGGGCTATGCACGCTCGGGGAGTCCAAAGTCGAGGATTCGTGACGGATTGTAATAACTAATTTTCTGAACGTTCTCCGCACATAAACGTTTTCTTTATTTTCGGACCGCAATTGAAAATTTGATATTAATGCCTAAATATTTATTTTTTGGATCTACTAAGAGGGCAGGATGAGAGTTGACTGGAAAGCGGCGGTCGGCTGAAAATGCCAAATCCCCGATCTGAAAGATTGACGGCCTTGATCGTCGATGACAATGGCGACGATCGGATCCTGATCCTGCGAGCCTTGCGCAAGGAATTCCCGGAGTTGGAGGCCGTGGAAGCCTCGGACCCGGAAAGCTTCCAGCGCGCCATCGGCGGCCATCGTTTCGATTTCATCGTCACGGATTACCAATTAAATTGGTCTACGGGCCTCACGCTGCTGCCTATCATGCGGCGGCGGCAGCCGGGTTGCCCCATCGTCATGTTCACGGATTCGGGCTGCGAGCAAATCGCCGTAGAAGCCATGAAGCGGGGACTGGATGATTATATCCTGAAATCGCCCCGCCACTTCATCCGCCTGTCCGTTTCCATCCGGGCCGCCCTGTCCAAATCCCGGGCCTTGAAGCAAGCCAAAGACCTGGAAAAGCGGCTTCGCCAGCTCCTCACCAA
>DAINDC010000082.1:1504-4913 GCA_036732085.1 Fibrobacterota bacterium
GGCGTTTTCCGCTTGACCGCGCGCGGGCGGCTGCTCTACGGGAATCCCGCTTTCCACCGGATCCTCGGGCGGAATCCAGGCGCCGGCAATCCCCTGCAGCTCTTTCGCAAACTGTTGGCCAATCCCACTGACCTGGTCCGGATCGTGCATGCCATGGCGGATACGGGACAGGTAAACATTCCCGAACTGGAATTGCGCGGCCAGGAAGGGAAACCCCAATGGATATCGCTTACCCAGTCCTTGCGCTGGTCCCGTGAGAGCGGGAGAGTAATCGACGGCATGATTGAGGATATCACCTGCCGGAAAAAACTGGAGGCCGATCTGTCCGCCAAGGAAGAGGAGCTGCGGCAGTCCCAGAAACTGGAGTCCATCGGGAAGCTCGCCGCGGGCGTGGCCCATGATTTCAACAATAGGCTGACGGCCATCATCGGCTATAGCGAACTCCTCCTGGAGTCGGGCTTGACCGCGGATTCCGCCCTGGCCTGCCTCTCCGAGATCCATTCCTCCGCCAAGCAGGCGGCGAACCTCACGCAGCAGTTGCTCGCCTTTGGACGGCGACAGATGCTTTTTCCCAAGAAGGTGGATCTGAACGATTTCCTTTCGGAATTGGAACCGGTCATCCGGGGGATGGCGGGAGCGGAAATCGAGGTCACCTTCCAGCTCGCCGGGGATTTGGGCAAGACCATGATAGACCCATTCCAATTGCGGATCGTGATCATAAACCTCGTCCAGAACGCCTTGGAAGCCATGCAGGGAAAGGGCCGGTTGGCCTTGCAAACCGGTTCCAGGCTGGACGGACAGACGGGACTTTTCATCCAGGTGACGGATACCGGCATCGGCATGGAAAAAGAAATCCAAGCCCGGATTTTCGAACCGTTCTTTACGACCAAGAAACCGGCCGGCCAGAACCGCGGCCTGGGCCTATCGACGGTTTATGGAATCGTGAAACAATGCAGCGGATTCATTTCCGTGGACAGCAGCCCCGGCCAGGGATCGAAATTCAAGGTGTACTTGCCCTGGCTCAAGCTGGAGGAGCCCAACCTGGATAAAGTTCCGCTTAAAGCCGCCGTCTCCATAGCGTCCTGACTTTCCGAAGCTTGGACTTTATTCCATGGCATCGGCCCCTTCAGAAGTATATTTTCATCTTCCGTTCCCCATAAAACCCTGTCGATGCGGTATTCGCACGGACGCGAACCTGACGCGCGGAAATGCGTATACCGCTTCCGGAAAAGGAAGCGAAGATGGAGCGCCTGAAGGTAGAGATGGACTCGCCCGGAATGTCGGAAGCCCAAATCGCATGGCTGCGGAGGCAGGAAATACAATTTCGGGTATCCCAGATTCTGGCCCTTTCCTCCTCCCTCGAAGTCGCCGCCCGGGAAATCCTAATGTACCTGGTTCACTTGTGGCAGTGGGACTGCGGGGTTTTCTGGGAACGGAATCCCAAGCATGGAGAGTTGGTCGCAGCGGCATGTTGGATACCCAAGCATCCAACCGCATCCACGGACATGGAGCCGCCAATCGCCGATGTACCGGAATGGCATGCCGATTTGTCGGACATTTCCGCCGAGGCCCGATTCGATTGGATGGAATCGGCGCTGGCAAAGGGTTTTCGATCGAACTTTTTCTTTCCAATCCTTTGCGGGAATGCCATCCAGGCCCAGTTGGGATTTTTTTCCTGTGAGCCGCGGCCGCAGGAATCCGGTTTCGTGGAAATCGCGGCCGACCTGTCTTCACGCATCGGGCCGTTCCTGGAAAGGCTTTGCATGGAAGCCGCCCTGAAGGATAACCAGGAAAAATTACGTGAATCCCAGAAGCAGGATGCCATCGGCCGCTTGGCGGGCGGGGTGGCCCACGACTTCAACAATCTGCTGACGGCCATCAATGGGTATAGTGAACTTTTACTGAGCAAAATGCCTCCATCCAACTCCTTCCGATCCCATATCGAGGAAATCCATAAGGCAGGCTTGCGCGCGGCCTTGCTGACCAATCAACTTCTGGCGTTCAGCCGCAAGCAGATGCTCATTCCGCAGGTCATCAACCTTTCCACCGTGGCAACTGAAATGCGAAGCCGCCTGGAGGACATCCTCGGCAAGGAAATCCACCTGGAGATGCGCTTGGCAACCGATTTGAAACCGGTGAAAATCGATCCCGCGCAGATGCGGCAGGTCCTCGTCAACCTGATTCTGAACGCCCGCGACGCCATGCCCACGGGAGGAAAACTCATCCTCGAAACCGCCGATGTCCCGGCTTCCCAATTTTCCGGAAAAACCATGCAAGGTTTGCATACCGGAGAGTATGTACGCGTTTCCATAGCCGATACCGGCCGCGGCATGGATGAGCCCACCTTATGTCATTTGTTCGAACCCTTTTTCACGACCAAGGAACCCGGAAAGGGGCCCGGCTTGGGCCTTTCGACCGTCGAAGGCATTATCCGGCAAAGCGGCGGAGTCATTACCGTGCATAGCGAGATAGGCTATGGCGCAACCTTCAACCTGTTCCTGCCCGTCTATAAGCATGTGAATTCACGGGACATCATTCAGAAGGATGCGGTGGAAGTCCCATCGGCGCGAAGGGAAACCATCCTCCTGGTCGAGGACGAGGAAGCCGTTCGCAGGCTCGTGCTGGAAATCCTGGTCTCGCAGGGTTACGAGGTCCTAGAGGCCCAGGGCGGGCCCGAGGCTTTGCGGATCGAGAGGGAGCATCCCGACCGCATCGACTTGCTCCTGACCGATTTGATTATGCCGGGCATGCATGGCCGGGAGGTGAGCGAGGCCATCAAAATTCGGCGGCCCGATATCCACGTGCTTTTCATGTCGGGATATACGGAAGACGCGATCACCCGGCATGGGGTGGAATCGTCGGACTATGCTTTCCTGCAGAAGCCCTTTTCCCCCAGCGCCTTGGTGGAAAAGGTGGGCCGATGCCTGGGGTTTCAGAAGCCATACTCGGAGCGCAATTGATCCTCCTTGGGTAGGGAGTCGTAAAGCTCGCCTTGCGGTCCCCGCCATTTGTCGTCGTCCTTTTCCAGGCGGACCGGGGTTTTCGACCCGTTGGAATTGTGGATCATGACGGTGTCCGCTTCCGGCTCCTTGAAAGGCTGGGAGTTCGCCTTGCCTTCCTCCTCCGGCACCATGACCACGGGAGGCTTGGCCACCACCACATATCCCGTCGGCGCAGGTTCGTAATAAATGCCCTCGTAGTAATAATAGAAGACCGGCCCCGCCCGCAGTTCTATGGCGCCGAAGGGAAGGAACGGAACCACCACGCCGAAGGGCGCATCAAGGGTGAAGAAGAAATACGGTCCATGCCTACGGTAAAAGTGGCCATCGTGGAAAAAAAATCTGCGATCCCGATCGCGCAGTTCCACGAAATCGTTCCTGTCGCTGAATTCACGCCGGCGGAAACCCTG
>DAINDC010000082.1:4923-8128 GCA_036732085.1 Fibrobacterota bacterium
ACTTCGGGCCGTGCGGCGCTTTCATGGCGGGGGGCGGTTTCATGATTGGGCTCCCCGGGACGGCCGTGGGTGCGGACGCCCCGATGCTGCGCGCAGACCGCGCCCGCCAGGAGGAGCAGGAAACCGAAGGTTTTAGCGATCCCGGGAAGCTGTCGCTGCAAACTGCTCATCTTTTTAATATGGATTTTTCCCGGATATAGGACCAGCGCCGAATCGGGATTGCGCGAGGGAACCCTGGCCTTGAGGTAATTGTCATTGCGCGCGCCTCACCCCAATTAAAATAAAGTTGGGCTCATTCACACCCCGAGCTAATTTTACCCCATGAAAAATCTCTCGCCCCTCCTCTTCGCTCTCTCCTTGCTCCTTTCCAATTTGGCCTGCGCCCAAGACTGCCCGCCGCAGGGTGACGGCGGCGATACCACCCTGAATCGCCTGAAGAACCGGACCGAACTCCCCGGCTCCTTCATCCACATGAAGGTCGATGGATTCATCGCCTCGACGCCCGTGGTCAAGAGCCGTCCCAAGCGCATGGATCTTTTCCCCCAGGATGAACGCGGGAAACTGGACAGCGTGGATCGGCTTTCGATAACCTTGGAAGGATATCTCGTGGACGCCAAGCAGGGGGAATCGGAATCTTCCAATTGCCATGCGAAGACAAAACGCGGCCTCCGGTTCTGGGTCGCGCCGGAACAGCCTCCGGCCTGGAACACGCCGGCCGCGAAAGCCTTGCTGCCGCGCTCCGTGGTCGCGGAAGCGTCCCCCTATTGGCAAGGCGAACATGCGGACACCTGGCAGATGGGCTTTATCGGCCCCATGGTGAAAGACCATTTCAAGGTCAGGGTTTCCGGATGGCTGTTGTATAATCCGGAGCATCCCGAGCAACTCGGCAAGACGCGGGGAACGCTATGGGAGATCCATCCGGTGACCAAGGTGGAGATCTGGAACGGCGAAACCTGGCGCGAACTATAATCGGGTAAGTCACGCCACCACACGCTAGTGTTTCCGCCAGACGATCCACCCGGGCAGGATCAAGATTGAGGAATCCGCCAGGTAGACCTTGGGAATCCTGGATCGATCCGGATCGCGCGCGTCATACTGGGATTTGAGGGCGGTGATTCCGTTTTCAGCCTCCACCTTCGCCCAATAGTTCCGGAATCTCATTTGGGTCTTGATCTCTTCGGACAGGGTGCTGTCCCGCATCAGGTTTTGCAACTGCTTTTCCGATAGCGAGAGCTTCCCTTCGACCAGGGAATCCGCGAAATTCTTTTTCTTGAGTCGGAAGATCTGCTCCTTCTGTTTGAACTCCCTCTGCAGGATGAATCGTAAGGTCTCCACGCTGTCGCCTTTGGCCGGGCGGGACGCGGGTTTTTTCTTGGCGGGGGATGCGCCGGACGCGAAGCCATGGGTGAATGCGATCAGCAGGGAGGCGAGGAGAATCCACTGCTTGATGAAGGGTCCTCGCCAATAATTGTGGAGCGGTATTTTTTTCGAGAAAGGCATGAGCAGGGTAACCTCCATGCTAAGGTTTGTGATCGAGGCCAACGGCGGGAAGGCTCTGCTTCGAATATAATCAGTTGCTTGGATCGGGAATAGGATTCCGTCCTCCCCAGCGCAGTGATTTTTTTTTCAAACGCCATAGAATAAGATCGGAATCCATGGGAGCAAAAAATATTTTAAATCGGTGCGGCACCGGGTTCGCCCACAGTAAGGAAGCGCTTTGGACGCGTAGTGAAAAGGAGACCAAGGGCAAGCGGAGTTGGCACCACGAGAGCTGGCACGGTTCCTTTTCGCGCGGACTGCCCATCGGAAGAAATGTCGAATGGAAAAAAGCGCAGGCGAAGTTCAAGGATGGAATCCTCACCATCGCGATTCCCAAAGGCCAAAACGCCGGTGAGAACCGGATCAAAATCAACATCCAATAACCAGGAGGCGGAAATGTTATGGGATACTCTGGCATTCAATGATCTGGATGAGATGCGGCGGGATATCGACGCATTATTGGAGATGACCGTGGGCAACGACATCTACCTGTCCTCGTTTTCCCTTTTCAATGCGTATGAAAACCGGGATGAAATCATCCCGGTGACCGTGGCGCCCGGGGTAACGAAGGATAGTCTGGACCTGGAGTTCAATGATGACATCGTGACGCTCAAGGGCGAGCGCGCTTCGCCCATCGAAGAAGGTCCCACCAAAAAATTCCTGCGGCACGAAAGGGAGTATGGGCGCTTCGAGAAAAGCTTCCGGTTCCCGGCCAAGATCGATCGGGCCGGCATTACGGCCAAATTGGAAAACGGCATATTGGTGATCCATGCTCCCAAAACCGAAGAGGCCAAGCCCAAGCATATCAGCATTCAAACCTGAGAAGGGGATTCCTACCATGACAACCGAATCGAATCTGCAGGAAACGAAAAAAATGGATCCTCCCTGGAATTGATGGTTGAATCCGGGAATGCCATCCAGCCCGATGTCGACCTCATCGAGACCGAGGACAGCCTTCTCCTGTACGTGGACTTGCCCGGCGTCGGCCCCGGTGGGACCAAGGTGGAAGTGGATGAGAACAACATCCTTTCCTTACGGGCGAAAAGCACTTTTACGGAGCCCTCCGGAGAATTGATCCGGCAGGTACGATTAGGCGATTATTATCGGGCCTTCCAACTGGGCCCCGAATATGATCGCAACCGGATCTCGGCGCAGCAACGGGACGGCATACTTGTTCTCACCATCCCCAAGAAAGAGGAGGCCAAGGCGAAGAAGATCCAAATCGAGGCCTAAGGTATTCATGTCGCACCAGCTTAGGTTGCCACTGCCATGAAGATATTGATTGGATATGACGGTTCGGACAATTCGGAAAACGCGATGACCGATCTGGCCAGGGCCGGATTGCCGGCTGATGCCGAAGCGATTCTTCTGATTGCCATCCCGCCCATGCCGCCAACGGGAGCGCTGGCCCTGGAATCCTTTGCGGCCCAATTGTATCACCGAGCCTATGCGGAGGCGGTGAGGCAAAATCTCAAAATTGAATCCCAGGCCAAAAAGAAGCGCAAATCGGCCTCGCGGCGTCTCAATAAAATTTTTCCGGGCTGGAAGGTCGCCATGGAATCAGTCATGGATGCTCCGGCGCATGCGATCCTTAAACGCGCGGACGAATGGAATCCCGATCTGATTGTGGTGGGATCCCATGGCTGGGTACATATGAGCAAGCTTT
>DAINDC010000082.1:8138-16443 GCA_036732085.1 Fibrobacterota bacterium
GTTCCAAAAGTCCAAAACCGTCTGATCAGTGACATGAGCAAGCTTTTGCTTGGCAGCGTGGCGGAAAAGGTGCTCCTGCATGCGCGTGGCAATGTGCGGGTGGGTAAAATCCGGAAGTTGGGAAATGGGCTGCCCCGAATCCTGATCGGTTTCGACGGGTCGCGGGAATCGAAATTCGCGGTGGAAGAAGTCGCCAATCGCCAATGGCCAAAAGGCACCATGGTGAGACTTGTATCCGCCAGTGAACCGCTGAACCGCCGCCTTCTGGTCCTCAAGGGGATCAAGTCCGGAGAGACTCCGCAAAACGGCTCCACCTTGCCATGGCCCTGGATTGAGGAAAAACTGGCCAAGGCCAGGGAGAAGGTGACGCAGCCTGGAGTCGAAGTGGAAACGGAGATCCTGACCGGCGATCCGCGGAGCGTCCTGCTGGCCCAGGCCCGGAAATTCAGGGCCGATACCCTTTTCCTGGGGAACCGGGGCTTGACCGGGGTGAAACGGTTCCTGTTGGGCAGCGTATCGACCGCAGTCGCATCCCATTCGCCCTGTTCGATAGAAATAATCCGCAAGGCCCCGGAATGGTAAGGGATGATCCCGTACGCTTCCAGGTGGAAGCGCCTACAGGTCCCCGCAATCGCCTGTCCGCATTGGCCCGGCCAATCCTGATCATCCCCCATCTCCTGTTGGTGGGCGGCCCGATGATCGGCCTTCTCGGCCTCGGGTTCTATCGCAGCGGGGCCCTGGGCTTGACGGCCTGGCTGGTCGCGGTTTTCGATTGGTTCGCGATCCTTTTCGGTCATGGTCCGGTGCGCGGTCTGCAATTCTTCAAGCACCTCTACCTTACCTGGAGGACCCGGGTCCTGGCTTATGGATCTTTTCTATGCGATGAGTATCCGCCTTTCGGGGACGGAAGCTATCCTGCCACGATCGAGTTGCCGCCCGATCCGGAACGGCGCTCCAAGCTGCGGGTCCTTTTCCGACCCATCCTGGCGCTGCCTCATTTTCTGGTCCTGATGCTCCTGCTTTTAATTTGGTTCTTCGTCGCCCTATTCGTTTGGATATGGCTGCCCCTCACGGGAAGCATGCCGGCCGTTCTGTGGCGCTTCTCCAGGGACGTGATGGCCTATTCGCTGAGGGTGGAGGCCTATGCCCTGCTGATTCACGACGAATTCCCGTCCTTCCCCTGGTCGTGACAGAAATTAAATGGGAAGACGCCATGGACGGAAGATATTTTCATAGTTAGAACCGGCTGGCATGCCCGGACGGGCTGCGACCGAAGCCGGACGGATCCGATACGCTTCCGGAGGAAACATATATGTTACTCACAGGATTCAAGGACCGGACGGATGCGGGCCAAGCGCTGGCATCGCGGCTGGGAAAATATGCGGACAGAAATGACGTCGTGATCCTGGGTTTGCCGCGGGGAGGCCTTCCCGTAGCTTTCGAGATCGCCAAGGAACTGCGGGCGCCGCTGGATGTTTTCATGGTCGGCAAGTTGGGGTTTCCCGGCCAGCCGGAATTGGCCCTGGGCGCCGTGACGGCGGGGGGAATCAAGGTTTATAACCGCGAGCTATTGGAACATGCCGGCCTGTCCGAGGCGAATATGGATCCGGCCGCCAATAAGAAGATCCTGGACCTCGAACGCAAGGAGGCGCGGTACCGCCTGGGTAACCCCGCGGTTCCCCTGGAGGACCGCACGGTCATCCTCGTGGACGATGGGACTGCCACCGGAGCCTCGATGCGCGCGGCCCTCCGAGCGCTGCGGAAAATGAAACCGAAATACGTGGTCGCCGCCGTTCCAGTCGCCTCCAAGGATGGCCTGCGAATCGTGGAGCAGGAAGCCGATGAGACGATGTGCCTCCAGGCCTCCGAGCCGTTTTATTCCGTGGGGCAATGGTACGAGGATTTCCGACAGGTCTCGGAAGAGGAAGTGATCCACTATCTGGAAATGTCCAGGCACTGGCATCCGAAAGCCGCCCCCAAAGGAAAGCGCTCCAACGCCACACCCACGGATGAGCCGATCGCGGTGCGCATCAAGGCGGGCGGGGTTCTCCTGGCAGCCGATCTGACCTTGCCCCGCGAAGCCAGAGGAGCCGTCCTCTTCGCCCATGGCAGCGGCAGCAGCCGGCATAGCCCTCGTAATCGCCAAGTCGCGCGCGTCCTGAACGAAGCCGGCATGGCCACCTTGTTGATGGACCTGCTCACCGGAGACGAGGAAGCGGCGGATCAGGATACGGGCGAATACCGGTTCGACATCGGACTCTTGGCGGAAAGGCTCGTGGACGCCACCCGCTGGGCCTTGGAGGATGCCAGGCTCGCGCATCTCAAGCTCGGCTACTTCGGAGCCAGTACAGGCGCGGCGGCAGCCCTGATGGCGGCAGCCCGCCTGCCGGGTTCCCTCGGCGCCGTGGTTTCCCGGGGTGGCCGACCGGATTTGGCCGCCGAGGCTTTGCCCAAGGTCATCGCCCCCACCTTGTTCATCGTGGGCGGAGAAGATAAGACCGTGCTGGATCTGAACCGGCGGGCCATGGCCTCGATGCGTTCCGAAAAGAAGATCGAAATCGTCCCAGGGGCGACCCATCTTTTCGAGGAGCCCGGGGCGCTTGAGGAGGTTTCGCGCTTGGCTACGGAATGGTTCGCGAAGCATCTGCACGGTGCAAGGAATTCGGACGACACGACCTAGGGAGCGGCGATGGGCGAGGACTTGCTTTTCACCACCCGGAGTTACGCGAGGCTGGGGAACGACGTGGCCGCACAGGGCGCATTCGAAACGGGCCAATCGTCCCTGCAGATTTTTCCGGATGGAGAATTGTACCAGCGTGTAGTAACTCCGGTCCACGGCCGGGATGTGGCTCTGATTGCCGGCACGGGCACGGACGCGGATACCCTGGAAGCCTTCGACCTCGCGTTTGCCTTGATAGAGCAAGGGGCCCGCAGCTTGACGCTCGCCATCCCCTTCTTCGGCTATGCGACCATGGAAAGGGCTTGGCGGAATGGAGATGCCGTGAAAGCCGTATCCCGTGCCCGGCTTTGGTCCTCCCTCCCCGTCGCTCCGATGGGAAATCGGATCCTGATCCTGGAGCCCCATACGCCCGGCCTGCCATTCTATTTCGGAAGGAATGCGGTGGTCTCTGCGATAAGCGGAATTCCGCTGATGTTGAAAATGCTGGAGCGCTTTCCAAAGGAAGAGTCCGTTCTATGCAGCCCGGATGTCGGCCGCATAAAATGGGTGGACGAGTTGGCATTGCTCCTGGGATGGCCGAGCGCATTCGTAGTGAAACGGCGGAATGAAGAGGGAGCTGTGGAGGCGATGGGCCTCATCGGATCCGTTCGCGGAAAAAGGGTGGTCCTTTGCGACGATATGATCAGGACGGGAAAAACCCTGCTCCGGGCCGCGGAGGCTTGCCTGCAAGCGGGCGCGGCTTCCCTCGCGGCGATCGCCATCCATGGGGCCTTCACGAAAGAAGCCATATCCGAGCTGGACGCGAGCGGTCTGTTCGCCACCATCGGTTGTACGGATTCCCATCCCAATTCTTTCAGAATGGAAACAGATCGCTTGCATGTGGAATCCTCCGCGGAGCTCCTGGCTGAAGCTCTTGGCCATTCACTCGAGCCGATGCTCCGTCCTGGTCCGGCTTAGTTTGCATGGGAAGGGGCGCCGATGGAATCGCCGGGACTGTTCACCGATCTTTATGAACTGACCATGGCCTTTGCCTATTGGAAATCCGGGATCGCCGAACGCCAGGCGGTCTTCCATGCCTTCTTCCGCTCCAACCCATTTGCAGGCGGTTTCGCGGTGGCTTGCGGATTGGAATCGGCCTTGGACTGGATTGAAAATTTCGGATTCGCCAAGGAGGATCTCGATTACCTGGCGGGCTTGGTTGGAAACGATGGCCGGCCGTTTTTCGATCCGGCTTTCCTGCGCGTCCTCGAAGACATGCGGCCCCGCGTGTCGGTGGATGCGATTCCGGAAGGGACCCTCGTCTTTCCGCTGGAGCCGCTGATGCGCGTGCAAGGCCCCATCCTTGAGGCGCAACTTCTGGAAACCGCCGTGCTCAACGCGCTCAACTTTCAAACCCTCATCGCCACCAAGGCCGCGCGTATCTGCCTGGCCGCGCAAGGCGATCCCGTCATCGAGTTCGGTCTGCGCCGCGCCCAAGGCCCGGACGGAGGCCTCTCCGCCAGCCGCGCCGCCTATGTGGGCGGAGTCGCAGGCACGTCCAATACCCTGGCGGGAAAACGGTTCGGCATCCCCGTGAAGGGCACGCATGCCCATAGCTGGGTGATGGCTTTCGCTTCGGAGCGGGAAGCCTTCGAGGCGTATGCGCGCGCCATGCCCGGGAACGGCGTGTTCCTGGTGGACACCTATGACAGCTTGCAAGGCGTGCGCCATGCCGCCGAGGCCGGCAGGTTGCTGCGGCAATCGGGACATGCCTTGGCGGGCATCCGCCTGGATTCCGGTGACCTGGCCTATCTCAGCCAGGAGGCCCGTAAGGTCCTGGATGCGGAAGGTTTTCCGGATACGGTCATCATGGCCAGCAATGAATTGGATGAGCTTCGGATAGAAAGCCTCAAGGCGCAGGGAGCGGCCATAGACGTCTGGGGCGTGGGCACTCATCTGGCGACCGGGGGCAGCCAAAGCGCGTTGAACGGAGTGTACAAGCTCTCGGCCGTGCAGGACGCCGGCGAGGCTTGGCGCCCCAAGGTGAAGGTCTCGGAGCAAATCGCGAAAACCTCGGTGCCGGGCGTGCTCCAAGTGCGCAGATACCAAAGCGGCGGCGGCTTCGCCGGCGACATGCTCTACGATATCGGCAATGCGAATCCAAATCCGGAAGCTGCGGATCTGATCGATCCGGCCGATCCCACCCGGCGCAAACGCATACCGCCCGGCTCTGCGTTCGAGGATCTCCTGATCCCGGTCATTCGCAATGGAGAGCGAATCGGAAAAAGTCCCGCCTTGGAAACCCTGCGCGAAAGGACCACGAAGCAACTCTCCCAACTTCATCCCGGCAGCAAGCGGTTCCACAATCCTCACGCCTATCCCGTCGGCCTGGATCCCTCCCTGCATTCCCTGCGTCTCCGACTCATCGCGGAGGCCAAGGGGATTCCCCTTGTGAACCTTCGGTAGGAGGAGGCGCGAGGCGGACCTTGATCCTGGTGGATATCCAATATGACTTCCTGCCCGGAGGCGCGCTCGCCGTACCGCATGGAGAGGAAGTCATTCCGGTCGCCAACCGTATCATGCCATCGTTCCCGCTGGTCATTGCGAGTCAGGACTGGCATCCGTGGGACCATGCCAGCTTCGCCAAGAATCATCCCGGAAAAAAACCCGGCGACGTGATCGATCTGGGCGGCTTTCCGCAAGTCTTGTGGCCGCCCCATTGCGTGCAGCGCAGCCATGGCGCCGAGCTGGCCGAAGAACTGGACCGGGCAAAAATTGTTCAAATATTCCGCAAGGGAATGGATCCGGAAATCGACAGCTACAGCGCTTTTTTCGACAATGGCCATCGCAAATCCACCGGCTTGTCGGACTACCTGAAGGAACGGGACGGGGGGCCGCTCTACGTCATGGGATTGGCCACGGATTATTGCGTCAAGCATACCGCCCTCGACGCGATCGGGGAAGGCTTCGCGACGACCTTGATCGAGGATGGGTGCCGCGGAGTGGAACTGCAGGCCGGCGATTGCGATCGGGCCCTTTCGGAAATGCAGGCGGCGGGAGTCCGGATTTTGAAAAGCGATTCCCTCAGTTTCGCGAACTGATACGCTTTTCCGGACTGAATCGGTGAAGGAAGGGCCTCATCCTTCCGGCAGCTTGGGCCGCCTGCGAAACCTATCGGAGGCCCAGTCGGCGGAGGGAACCAGACTCAGGGCGAATAACATCGAAGCGACCATCACGATGAACGGCCCGGTCTGCATCGTCCCGGTCCGCCTCGAAAAAGCCGCGGCAAGATAGGTCCCGCACAAAGTCGCCATCAGGGCCACCGCGGAGGAGATGAGCAGCATGGCGCGGAAGTTCCAGGCCAGCCTCCTCGCCGTCGCCGCAGGAATGATGATCAAAGAGCCCATGAGCAGCACGCCCAGATATCCAGGAAGAGCATGGTGGCGGCGCCCCAGAAGGCATTCAGTCCCAAAAACAGGGCCAGGCCGATTCCGGGCAAGGCCACGTGGGAAAGGGCGTCGGCGGCGAGGGTCATGCGCCGCATGAGCGCGAAACATCCCACCAAGCCGGCCGCCACCGCCATGCCCGAGCTGAGGATGAGGGAGTCAGCCTGCATCATGATCGTGGATATGGAATCGGGGTTCCGTTCTGAACACGCGCGCAAGCAATTCGGAGGTGAGGATTTCGCGTGGAGGCCCGCAGAAAACGGCCTCGTGGGAAAGGCAGAGCACATTGTCCGCATACCTGTAAACGATCCTGAGCTCATGGGAGATGAGGAGCACGGTCATGCCGCGTTCCTTCTGCAACCGGTGGACCACTTCTTGGATGAGCTCCTGACCCGGCTCATCGATTCCGGCGGTGGCCTCGTCCAAAAGGAGAACATTGGGCCGCCCCAGTAAAGCCGAAGCCATCAGCAATCGTTGGAACTGGCCTCCGGACAAGGTGCCGATGAGGCGGTCCGCCACCGAAGCATCCATCCTCACCGCTGCCAGCACTTGTTCCATTTCCATGGCCCCCGGCCGCGACACCTGGACCATGGCTCCAAGAAAATCCCTACCGGTCAGCGGCAGATCGCGTTCCAGATCCAGTTTCTGCGGCACATAACCCAGCCGCGTGCCCTTTGCCCATGTCACCGTTCCCGCATGGGGAATGAGTCCCGCCAAGGTTTTGAAGAGCACGGTTTTCCCGGCGCCGTTCGGACCGATGACGGCCAAGGCGCTGGCGGCTTCCACGTCGAAACTGAGATCCCGGAGGATCGTATCGGGGCCGAACCGGACCGTGAGATTCCGGACTTCCAGCGCGTTTGCCACATGACTAAACTAAAGATTTGCGGCGTCCTGACGAATAAGAAAACCGCGGAAATATGGCGGCAATCCAATTCCGGCCTGGAAGCGCCTTTCCGGATTGCCGGCTTACCTTCCGCATATTGTTTGTTATTATAATAGTTAATACCATATACCATTATTGGACCCGGGGGAAGGGATCAATTGAAAGGGCGCCGATTGGAGCGTTACAAAACCGCGGAAGCTCAAACATGATCGCGGTTTTCACGCGGATTCGCGTTCGAATTTTAGCCATCGTACTTTTAGCGATCATACCTGCCAATCTGCTCATCTACTACTCGGCATCGGAGCGCAAAAATCAAATCTCTCGGGATAATTGAAAGGGCGGAACCGTTCGAACAGTTGTTCGGATTCGTTCGTTTTGTTCCGGAGCCGGCCCTCATCCTGAATTCATCCATGGAAGTCGCACTAAATGCCCCACTCCATTCACGTCCTCGCCAATCGGGCCTGCTCCAAAACCCACGTCACCCTCGGCAACGTTGCATGCAATTGCCCCACACAAGATTGAACAGTAAAAATCGCCCCCCAAAAGAGAAAACCTCAAAAAGATTAGGCGTTTTATTCAAAATAATGGCCAAATTCCCCATTTTCGGGTGTTTATCTTGACTTACTTACCTGAATGGGGTAAATTGTCCTTATAAGAAGGGACAAATTACCCATGTCAGCATCAAAGGCAAAACCCAAGGTTAAGAATCAAAAAGGCAATTCTGTGTGGCAGTCAAAACCCATCCATAGCTCTACACGAAAGGTATCAACTGCCCGTTCTCATGTAGTCCATCCCCAAGGAAAAATAGCAGACTCCCATCAAAAGTATTTTGCGGGAACGAAACCTTTCCAAGTTGTAAAAGAGTTGACTTCGAATTTTGATATTTCCGTTAAGGACATGGCAAGTGTCTTAGATATCACTCCGAAAACATTTTCTCGATGGAGGGACAAAGAAAATGTAATGTCGGAACAGCAAGCTGATCGAATGCTTATATTGAAATCCATTTTTGATCTTGGTAGGAAAGTACTTGGGTCAGATGCAAATGTTAAAAAATGGATTCGCGAACCCATTTTTTCGCTCGATGGCGAAATCCCACTACGGCTTTTGAAAACAGAGTCTGGGAGGAGGCGGGTAGAGTCCGTACTTCATCAAATTGAGTATGGGTTTTTCTAAGTGCTAAGCCTATATCGAATTTCTAGGAAAGCACATCTACCACAGGATCCAAGTGGAGGGTATCATTCAGAAGGCCGGTGGCATCCATTAGGAAATCCCGTTCTATATTTTTGCACATCCTTACCTATGTGTATTTTCGAACTG
>DAINDC010000083.1:0-8565 GCA_036732085.1 Fibrobacterota bacterium
CGGCTGTGCGCGGCCGAGATCATCACCCGGATGCGGGCTTTGCCCTGCGGCACCACGGGATAGGAGAAGGCCACGGCATAGACCCCTTCGGTCAAAAGCCGTTCGGCCATGGCCTTGGCCAACTTGGCGTCGCCGATGAGGACGGGGATGATGGGATGCTCGCCGGGAACCAGGTTGAAACCCGCCGCCGTCAGGCCCGCCCGGAATTGCTTGCTGTTCGTCTGCAGGCGCTCGCGCAACTCCACTCCGTCCTTCGCCAGTTCGATGGCGGTCAAGGAGGCGGTGGCGATGGAAGGCGCCAGGGTATTGGAGAAGAGGTAGGGGCGCGAGCGCTGGCGCAGCCATTCGATGATTTCCCCACGCGCGGCCACATAGCCGCCGGAAGCTCCGCCCAGGGCCTTCCCCAGGGTGCCGGTCAGGATGTCCACCCGGCCTTCCACGCCGCGGTATTCCGGCGTGCCCCGGCCGGATTCGCCCAGCACGCCTACCGCATGCGAATCGTCCACCATGACCAGGGCGTCGTACTTCGCGGCCAGATCGCAGATGCCTTTGAGATCGGCGATGACGCCGTCCATGGAGAACACGCCGTCCGTGACGACCAGGCGGAAACGCGCGCCTTCGGCTTCCCGGAGCCGCGCTTCCAGTTCCGTCATATCGTTGTTACGGTAACGCAGGCGGCGCGCCTTGCAGAGCCGGACCCCGTCGATGATGCTCGCATGGTTCAGCTCATCGCTGATAATTGCGTCCTCCTCGCCCAGCAGCGCCTCGAAGAGGCCACCATTGGCATCGAAGCAGGATGAGAAGAGCAATGCCTTCTCCATGCCCAAGAAGCCCGCCAGACGGGCTTCCAGGCGTCGGTGGATCTCCTGGGTGCCGCAGATGAACCGCACCGAGGCCAAGCCGTAGCCCCATTCCCGCAGGCCCATCACCGCGGCCTCGATGATAGCAGGATGATCGGCCAGCCCCAGGTAATTGTTGGAGCAAAGGTTGAGGACCCAGCGGCCGGAAGCCAAGGCTACCTCCGCGCCTTGCGGGGAACAAAGGATGCGCTCTTCCTTGGCGAGTCCTTCCCGGCTAAGGGCCGAAAGACGCCGGGACAGGTTTTCGAAAAGGCTTTGCGACATATCCCTAATTTAACGACTTTTCCGGGCCGAGGAAAAGCCAAATCGGGATCTTAAACGGTTGCGCCCTGGAGGGGAAATCAATGCCGGGGAATCTTATGTCCCGGGAGCGCCTCTTCGACCGTCAGCAGCAGATCCTTCTGGGTGAAGGGCTTCCTGAGAAAACGCGCCTGGCCCCCGGCCACCTCGTCGCCCACCCGCAAATCCTCCGTGAAGGCGGACATGTAGATGACCTTGATGCCGGGACGGACGATGCGCATGGCATGGGCCAGATCGCAGCCGTTCATATTCGGGCTCATGCGGATATCGGTCAGCAGGACGTGAATCGGGAAGGGATATCTCTCATTCAGATAGAGCGCGTCCTCGCCGCTACAGCCGTCGATGATCTCGTAGCCTTCCAGCGAAAGCATGCATTTGACCAGCTCCACGATTTCGTCATTGTCATCCACGATCAGGATGGTTTTCCGATTTTCCACGTCGTTCTCCCGCATGGCAAATTCGCCTTTCATAGAAGCTCCCGGAAGTGGGTCTTGCGGATAGGCTGCCGAAGCGTTTCCAGGGCATCGTCGCGGATGCGCCTGATCTGCGCCCGAGTGAGGCCGAGCATGTCCGCGATTTCATCGAGGTTGAGAGGCTTGGCCGATCCCAGGCCGAAGTTCAAACGCAGGACTTCCTGCTCCATTCCCTTGAGGACGCCCAAGGCGCCGCGCACTTCCTGGACCAGGTCCCGATTTTCGCAGCCCAGCTCCGGATTCTCGGCCGAGCCGTCCTCATAGCCTTCGCTTTGCGGTTCCAGTTCATGCGCCTGGTGAGCCAGGGGAGGCGCAGCCATGCCGTACTGTCCAATCAGCAGGAGGTCCAAGACATCCTTTTCCGGCAGGGACAGGAAATCGGCAAGCTCATCCGGCCTCGGCGTGCGCGACTTCCGCTGCGCCACGATCTTTTCGGCCTGCACCATCTTCCGCAAACTCGTCGCCTTGCCCACCGGTATGGTGAGAAACCGGGATTGCTCCGCCAAGGCCCGCAATATCCTTTGCCGGATCCACCAGACGGCATAACTGATGAAGCGGCATTGCCGGCTGCCGTCGAATCCCTCCGCGGCGCGAATCAATCCCAGATTGCCTTCGCTGATCAGATCGGTCAAAGGCAGCCCCTGGTTCTGGTACTTGCGGCAGACCGAGACCACGAACTTCAGGTTCGCCTTGATCAATTCGTGCATGGCCCGCTTGTCCCCGCGCGCAATGCGCTCGAAGAGGTTCAGTTCCTCCTGACGTGTGAGGATGCGGTTCCGGCCGATCTCCTTGAGATAGGCGGAAAGGCTATTCCCTTCATTCAGGAAAACCGGAGGTTTTTTTTCGGCGGAAGCGGAGGCATGTCCCATGGTATCACCCTTCCCGGATGGGTTGGAACGATCCTGACGGCCCTTCATGGCAGTGCGAGCACGAAGGCACTAATACCTTATTAACTAACTCTTTCGGAAGGGGAAGGGAAACTTTTAGCGCGGGGGAGGGAAGGATTTCTTCCGTGGGAATTTGGGCAACTGGAGGATACGCGAAAGGGCCCGGAAACCGGGCCCTTTGCGTCGGCTGGATTTACTGGGCCGGAGCGGGAGCGGGAGCCGGAGCCGGCTCTGCTGCTGCGGGGGCCGGGGCCTTGCAGGCTTCCTTAGCCTTGGAATAATCTTCCTTGGCGGTCTTGCCGCATTCCTTCTTCTCCTTACCCTTCATGGCTTTGCAACCTTCCTGGGCGGTCTTGTAGGCCTTCTTCGCGTCCTTCAGGCAGGCCTTATCGGCACCTGCATGAGCGGACACGGAGAGCATTGCGAAACCGATGACGAGTACGGAGAGACTTTTCTTGATCATGAAAACTCCTTGGTTGAGGTGGAAGTTGGAGGAACTTACTTACGCAATAACGAAAACACAAAAAACATTTCCAGAAAAATCTTCGTTTTTTGACTGATTTCGATGCCTACCGTAAAATTTCGAGATTTAAGTGGGTTTCCAGGGCATCGGCGAGGCGCTCTAACGGATCCATGACCGGGAATTGGAAACTTTTTTCGCCCTGATCCCAGGTCAGGCCTTTGCGCTCGAAAAGCCATTGCAGCAACCCGCGTCGGACATGGGGAGTCTCGAACAATCCATGCAGATATCCGCCAAAGACAATCGCGCCCCCGTTGGGCGTGGAAGGCAAGGAACAACCGGTATCCTCCGCGCACGCACTTCCCAACTTTATAAGATTCCGTATCAAGGGGCGTCCCTCGCCGGTTACCCTGGTCCGGCCCATGTGGATTTCATACCCGGTGCAAACTTCGCCCTCGGCCAGAAAGGGCAGGGATAAATTCACGGCCTCCACGCGGCTCAATTCCTTGATCTTCTCCAGCACGGTCTCCACCGGTAGCAGACCCAGACCCGCGGTTTCGCCGGGCTCTCCTTCGATGCCATGGGGATCCCGGATAATGCGGCCCAGGATTTGGTATCCGCCGCAAATGCCGAAAAGCGGGATCCGCCTGGCCGCGGCCGCGATCAAAACCCGATCCAGGCCGGTCCCGACCAGGTAATCCGCATCGTGCCGGACGTTCTTGCTGCCGGGCAGCACGATCAGATCCGGATTGCCAAGTTCCAATGGTTGTGACACATATCGCAAGGAGATTTTCGGGAGGGATTCCAGCGGCTGGAAATCCGTATAGTTGCTGAGGAACGGGAAGCGGATCACGGCGATGTCGATCGGGGCGGAACCCCGGACGGACCGGCCCTCCAGGGCCAATGAATCCTCTTCTTCCAAACCCAGGTCGCCCAAGTGGGGGAGCACGCCCAGGACGGGAATCCCGGTGAGACCCTCAATCTCCCGGATCCCCGGGTCCAGCAGGGAAACATCGCCCCGGAATTTATTGATGACGATGCCCGACAACAATTTCCGATGCCGATCCGGCAGGAGGGAAACCGTGCCCAGGATGGTCGCGAAGACGCCGCCCCGATCGATATCGGCGACGAGCAGGCAGCGGGCCTCCGCATATTCGGCCATGGAGGCATTGACGATATCGACATCACGAAGATTGATCTCGGCCGGACTCCCGGCGCCTTCCAGCACGATGATATCGTAACGCGATGCGAGCCGATCGTATGCGGCCAGGGCTACTTCGCGCATTTCTTCGATGCGGCCATAGTACTCGTGGGAAGTCAGATTCGCGATGGGCCGGCCTCCGGCCACCACTTGCATCCGGCCCCCGCCCGAAGGTTTGAGCAGGATGGGATTCATGTCCACATGCGGTTCGATGCCGCAGGCGCGCGCCTGCAGAGCCTGGGCCCGGCCGATTTCCCCCCCCTTCCGGCGTCACGAAGGAATTGAGCGACATGTTCTGGGCCTTGAAGGGCGCGACGCGCAAGCCTTGGCGCGACAGGAGCCGGCAGAGGGCGGCGGCGATGGTGCTCTTGCCGGCATGCGAGGCGGTGCCGAGGATCATGATGGCCTTGGCACGGTGCATCGATCGGGAGACTTCGCGATTAATGGCTTTTTCCTCGGGCAGTTTTGCCTTGGGCAGTTTTTCTTCGGGCATGTTGGGGGATCAAACTAATTAAGCAGATGAGTTCTTACCTAACGAAATCTTCACTACTTCCCTTCAATTCAATTAAAAAGTATTCCATCCGCATAATCCTATAGTAATGGGAAAAATTGGAACTAGGTCAACGCATGCTACCCCATTGCGAGACTTTACAGGAAATTCAGAATTAGTCGTAACCAAAATCGCATACACTCATTTCGAATTAATGGGCTTCGCGAAACTTTATTCTGTCAGAAAATATTTTGTGTTACCTTTCGGCGAGGTCCATGACTCTAATGCGGAAGAAACAAAAACCTTCGGCGCTGGAACGTGTAGCGCATCGGACGGATCGAATCAATGGCACTGAAACCGATAACCGAATTCATCGCCGCGCTTAAGGGCATGTCCCTGCCTTCGGTCGCTGCGGCCCGCATCGGCGAGACCACGCCCAAGCTTACGGGAGATTTGCCCTCCGTCCGTTTGGTGGCCTCGGAACTGGTTTTCGCGCCCATGGGCATTGGCGGATCGAGCAAGTTCTACCTGGATGCGGGCTCCAATATGGTGGAGGATCGCGGGCGCCGGATCAGCGGGATCCTGAACCTGGAAATCTGGGGCGCCGATGAAGATGCGGTGAATGCCATCGCGCTCGCGACCGCGGAGGGCGTGGCCTCGGCGGAAACGGTCTTGTTGGGCAAAGGCTTCCTGCGCCTGCGGCAATCCCAATGGCTGCCCATGGAGGAGTCCCCCCTGCGCGGCACGGAAAGCTCCAAGGCGCTCAAGCAGACTTTGGCCTATGCAATGATTTTCGAGGATGTCGAGACCGTGGTTCCGGACCAAGGAACCATCAGCGAAATAGACGTGGTCATTCAGCCTCCTGTCGAGGAAGGCATGGATATCAAGTGAGACTTTTCGGATAAACCCATTCAGATAAGCCTTTCCCATAGCATAAAAGGAGGACCAGCCACATGGCCGAAGCAATCACGGAAATGATCATCCCGGGCACCTATATCGAGGTCCGGTCGGAAGGACTCATAGGAGTGTCGGGGATTGCCACGGGCAACCTGGGCGCGGTGGGCACGGCCTCCAAGGGACCGGTGGATCAGGTGGTAATCCTGTCCAGCTTCGCGGAAGCGCGCGATACGTTCGGCGACTACGATGCCTGGGTGGACGGGGCCTCCGATGAATTGACCTTGGTGCGCGCCTTGCAGTTGGCTTTTTCCAACGGCGCCTCCACCGTCTATGCCGTGCGCACGGCCCATTCCAGCGTGGCCAGCGCCACCCGCACCTTCGGCGACGCCACCGGCGACGTGGTCACCTTCACGGGTATCACGCCGGGTACCTGGGCGCAGGACCTGACCGTGGTCATCAAAGCCGCCGATGCCAATGCCGTCATCGAGGATCGGCACCAGGTAGTCGCGGCCGGCGTGGTGCAGCCCCTGCATGCCAATATCGCCCCTTCCTCCGGCAACCTCATCAAGGTCGTCAAGGGCCTGACCGGCAAGATCCTGCGCTATGCGCTCAAGAATACGGGCGCGGCCGTCAAGGGCCGCACCGTCATAGTCAGCGCCGTGGGCGCTTTGACCTTCCATGCGGACGACGTTCCCGAGAACGGCGACAAGATCTCCGCCACCTACCAGGTGGACAAGGGATCCGCCCGCTCGATCACCGTGGCCTATGGGCCTGCGAAGGAAGTCTACACCGTCGCTGATGCAGACGACCTCCAGGGCGACGTCGCCCGCACCTCCAAGCTGGTCAAGGTGACCATCGCCGCCGGAGCCGGGCCCCGGCTGCCGGACGTCACCTCCGAGCCCCTGGCGTTAGGCGGCGCTTCCGACGGCGCCAATGCCGGCACCGCCCAATACACCTTGAGCCTGGCCAAGCTGGACTTCGAGGACGTGAACATCGCCATCCTGGCGGGCCAGATCGCGACCGGCGCGGCCCCGATCCTCCTGGCCCATTGCGAGACTGCGGAGAACAATGGCCGCGACCGCATCGCCGTGGTCGGAGCGGACGGGGACGACCCCGGCACCGTGGCCGCCAATGCGGATGCGGTCTCGGACGATCGCTTGGTTCTAGTGGCCCCAGGCGTCAAGGTCACGGACCTCGCCAAGCAGGCCGATTCAACCTTGCCTCCCGCTTATGGCGCCGCCGCCATCGCCGGACTCATCGCCTCGCTCGCGGTGCAGGTCAGCCCCACCAACAAGACCTTGGCCATCGGCGGGATCTCCCGCGACTATAACGACGGCGAGATCAAGAAGCTCATCACCAGCCGCGTGTTGGTCATCGAGAAAAAGGCCGGCTTCCGGGTCATGAAGGGCATCACCACCGATATCGGCGCCTTCAAGCAGATCTCGATCCGCCGCATCGTGGACTATGCCAAGGCCGGGACGCGCATCGGCTGCCTGCCCTATATCGGCAAGCTCAACAATGCCCGGGTGCGCGCAGCCTTGAAGGCCACCCTGAACGGCTTCCTGGCCGACATGGTCCTGAACGAAGCCCTGACCGAATTCCAATTGCAGGTGACCGCGACGCGGGAACAGGAAATCGCGGGCGTCTGCCTCGTGACCATGTACCTCAAGCCCACCTTCAGCATCGATTATATCAAAGTCATCATGAACCTGGCCTGAGCCAAACCGGAGAAGAATAATGGCAAATACGAATGTTTTTCGCGGCTCGGACGGAGCCATCATGCTGGCCGTGGACACCGGGCCGGAAGGCGATGCCGCCAAGACGGTTATCGATGCCTATGCGCTCACGCCCGTGGGACGCGCCACCAATGTCGAGATCCGGGTCGACTCGGATCTCAAGCCCTTCCACGAGCTGGGACAGCGTTATCCCACCGAGCTGAGGCCGGGTAACGTAAATGTTACCGGAAGCATGGATCGCGCAGCCATCAACGGGGCCCTGCTCAAGCTGTTGCTGGGAGACGCCGCCGCCTCCAGGCCGGCCGGGACCTTCCTCAACCCTTCCTTCAATATCGCGCTACGCCTGGAGAATCCGGCCAAACCCGGAGCCGCCTCGACCGTGACCGTCCATGGAGCCAAGCTCGAACATTGGAGCTACGGCATACCGGAAGATGATTTCGTCATGGAGAAGGTGAACTTCAAGGCCCTGTGGGTCAGCGTGGAGGATGAAGAAGCCAGCTAGCCCCCGATCCGATTTGCATTGAATTGATTGGAACCGTGCCCCGGGAAAACCCGGGGCGCAATTGACGCGCCCTGGCGCGGGAGGCGAGATGGAATACCTGAGTGCCGATGAAATCCTCGCGGGAGGAACCATGGTCTTCGATATCATGGTCCCATCCCGGGTGCTGGCCCCGACGGCGAATGGCGACGAAGCGGGTCCCGAAGCCGAGGACGGCAAGGTCAAGCTGCGTCCATTGACGGTGCGCATGCTGCAACAATTGACGCGGGCCGCCAAGGACAATGACGGCCTTCTTTCGGGCCTGATGTTGAAGGAGGCCCTGGTGGAGCCGAGGCTGTCCCTGGAGCAAGTCAACGGACTGCACTCCGGACTCGCCCGGTTCCTGCTGGATGCCGTGAACCGCATTAGCGGCATTTCCCGATCGCCCGGACTCGATGACGCCGTGCAAGCGCCGTTGGCGAAGGCCTGCTTCATCCTGGCCAAGGAATTCGGTTGGTCGCCGGAAGAGGTGGGCGGTATGACCATGGCCCAAATCCTGCTTTACCTGGAGATGATCCGCCATAACCGGAAAAGCGAGACCGTAACCGCGCCATGACCCCTATTATCCCCGATTCCCCGGCCGGGCCTAATTCCGAACCCGGACCTTTCTGGCTTTCCGCCCATGCCCTGGACCAAGGCGATGCCATGGCTGCCTGGTGGCGGTCCCCAACGGGCCTTAGCCGCGAAACCGTGAAACACGCGATCCGCACCGGCGAGTTGCCG
>DAINDC010000083.1:8575-9862 GCA_036732085.1 Fibrobacterota bacterium
GCTCCTCAATGCCCTGCCGGCCGGAGCCGCGGAGTTGGAATCCCCCTGGGGAGAATTTACCCGTCCCTTCGAAACGGCGGAAGAGAGATTGGCTTTGATCTGGAACCCGGTCCAGGACTCGGCTTGGCCGACCTTGGAACCCGGTAGCGCGCAGGTAACCCCAGCGCAGGATCGATCCCGTCCAGCCAGGGGGGAAACCGATCCTTTCCGGGAAACCGGAAGTCTCGGTAGGCAGGCAACGGACGGATGGAAACGATTCGGCGATCAGGATTCGCTGCATTCCAATGGATCTTCCATTTCGACCGGCAATAATTCCACCGATGCCTTCCGACGGCGATCCTCGGGTAGAAACGAGAGCCTTGGCCGGAGCCATGTCCAAGCCGATTCCAGGAAGTCGGATGCGGGGCCCGCGGGCAGGGTACGACGGGACTCGGCGGATCTGCGGGCGATGGGAAGTAAACCGGCGCCAACCGCGGATGCCGGAATCGCCGTCTGGCGGAAAAGCCTGGAAAGGATCCTGGGCGGATCGGATTCGCATACCGTGCCTGGAGATTCGGGGTCTCCTGCACGTTACCTACCGGAAGCGGAAGTCCGCAGCCATTCGGAAGCCATGCCTTTTTTCAAATCGTGGATGATCGGACTACAGAGCGCCTCCCCGGTCGCAGGTCAGGTGGAAAGCCTCCATTCCGCCATCGCGCAGCGAACCGGACAGCTCTCAGTCGGGGCGGAACGCGGAGAAAACCGGGATGAACTTCCCAATCGGAATCCCCCTGCCTCCCAGGGTTGGATCGACAGGCTGGAAGAGCTCTTCCCTACCCGCAATTCTCCCAAGCATGCTACCGCGGGACTCGCAGCGTTCGGCGCTCAATCGGAAAATCCATTTCCTTTCCAGGCGGCTGGGTTGTCGCAGCAGAACGGAATGTGCCCTTCCGCTGGCTCAGCGCCCTCTTCGGCTACCGTACCTCCCATGTTACCCACCCAATACCGCTCCGACGCCCGCTTGGACGATCGCAATGCCGCCTCCGGGATCCCGCGCCCGTCCGAATCCCCCGAAGTCCGCTGGCTCCAGGAAGAGGATGACCTGGCCTCCAAGCTAAACCGCCTCTTGCGCAGGCAGGCTAAACGCCGCGGAGTGGACCTGTCATGAAGATCAAGCCCATGATCGGCGAATACGAAGTGCCCGGCCTGGAACGCATCGGAGCCCAGGAGCATCGGCGCCTGCATGAAATTCCCGTGCCCGGACTCGCGGGCAGCTACCACCAGGATCTGGGTTCGCATCCCCTGGCC
>DAINDC010000083.1:9872-16348 GCA_036732085.1 Fibrobacterota bacterium
GAAGGCAGCCTGCAGGGCGACGACAATCGCGACGGCTTCCTGGATACGGTCCGCGGGCTATTCGCCAGCGGCGAGCCGGTAGAGTTCGTGGCCGACATAACCACCGCGACCACCATCGAGAAAATGATTGTGACGAGCCTGGAAGTGGGCGAATCCGCGCAGGTCCCGGACACCTTCAGCTATGCCCTGACCTTGGTCCAGTATACCGAGCCTCCCCCCGATCCCGCTCCGGACGACATGGCCGACGATATCGCCGATGAGGCCGGGCTCCTGGCGAAGGTGATGGATATCCCCAATCTGCTCTCGGCGCCGGATTTCGGGGACCCGACCCCGCCGCTCAAGGGAGCCCTGGACCAATTCAAGGGGGCCATGGACGGCCTGGGAAGCCTGGGCCCCAAGGCCACGGAATTGTTTGGAGCCTGAATGCCGACTTTGATCGAACGCATCAACGTCCATGCCACCGGAAACGCCTCGCTTTCCGGTGTCGGGGATTTGGTCAGCCAGGTGCAGCATGCCGTGGAGTTGTTTGAAAAACTTCCGGACTCGCCCAAGGAGGCCCTGACGGGTTTGCTTTCCGGGCTCGGGAGCCTGCCGATTCCGGACCTGCAGGTGGCCGCCAAGGTCGGCGGGCAGATCACGGAGGTGGCTTCGCACCTGCCCACGGATTTCTCCTCCATGACCTCGGCCTTCGATCCCATCCTGTCCGGTTTGGAAGGGGCACTGGGCGGTGACGTCATTCCGAAGTTACGTCAGGTCATCAGCCTGATCCAGGCCATCGACGGCCTGACCCGGTTCGATCTCAATGCCGCGGCAACGGCACCGGCACCAGTTCCTGCCGGAGGCGCGGGTGCGCCGGCTGGTGGTGGCGGCGCAGGTGCAGGCGGTGGAGCCGGAGGCGGAGCCCCAGGGGCCGGTGGAGCGGGCGCGGGTGGCGGCGCACCGGGAGCCGGTGGAGCGGGAGCTCCCGCAGGACCCACTCCGGATACCCTCGCGGCCCGGAAGCGCCGCCTGGACGCCCTCACGAATGCACGCCAGGGATTGTCGGTCTTTCCATCGCCCCTGAGCGCGCCCAACCTGGTGATCTTCCTGGAGGATATCCTCTCGCGCCTGCCGCGCGTGAATGCCACCGTGCGCAAGCTGCCCTTCCTCGACGATGCCCAGCAATTGCTCCAGACCGTGGTCAGCCTGCGGGGCATGGACGATGCCGCCTTGCGCACCCATGTCGGCGATTCCCTACAGGCCCTCTCGACCTTCCTCACCCAGTCCTTCGCAGGTTACCTGTCGGCGTATGGATCCGACCTTCAGGCCTGGGCCAACGATTCGACCTTGACCACTTTGCAAACCCATTTGACCGGCTTGAAGACGAACCTGACCGCGCTGGCCGCGGCCGTGGAGTCCGGCTCCCTCTCCGGCCAGGCGGCGCAATTGGCCGCCACGGGCACTGCCCTGGACGGACTCGAAGCCATTCTCGCCGCGCTGCGGCACGATCCCTTGCGGAGCCGGGGACGGGATCTGGAAAAGCGCACGCGCCTGATTCCCTTGGACATGGAACGCCAGATGCGGCAATTCCTGGCCATGGTCCAACCGGCCAATACCTTCAAATTCCTGGCGCAGCTGCAAGCGCCCATCCAGGACGCCTTGGCGCAATTCCCGCCCGAGCAGATCGCCGCGGACATCAAATCCGTTCTCGATCAACCCATGAAAATCTTCGATGCCATCGACGGCTCCGGCGTGCAGGATATCCTCGCGACCCCGACCCATGCCATCGAGACCATGTTGACCCAGATGGATACGGTGATGGGCCAGGTGGCCGCCCAAGTCTCCGGCGTTTTCTCGCAAGTGGAAGCGGTGCTGGCCCAGGCCGATCCGAAGGAATTGCTGGACGCCTTGCATCAGGCTTTCGAGAATCTGCGCTTGGCCATCGCGCATAAGGCCCAGGAGCTTTTCAAACCGGTATCCGATGCCATCGAAGCCGGGCTGACTTCGCTCAACGATGCCATCCATGGATTCGATCCCACGACCATCATCGACGGGTTGAAACAATTCCTGACCGACCTGGCCGGCGTATTCGACGACCCCGATGTGAAAAGCGCCCTGGACGCCTTACAGGGCGGGATCCAGCAGGCGACCACGGCGATCCAATCCCTAAGCTTCCAGCCCGTGACCAAGGCGGTCGAGGATGAGATCAAATCCATCACCACCGTGCTCCAGGCCATCGACCCCGCAACCTTGAGTACCGAAGTCAAGCTGGCCTTGACCGCCGCCGCCGCCCTGCTCCCTTCGAGCATCCAGCCGGTCGCAGATCCTTTGGTCGCCGAGTTCGGCAAGCTGGTGGACCTGGGACCCAAGCCCCTGCTGGCCTTCCTCGCGGACAAGGCGGCCCTGGTGAAAAAGGAAATGGAAAAATTCTCGCCCGGCAATCTCATCGGCGACGCCCTCTCCGCGCCCTTCAAGTCCTTGACGGATCGCCTCGATGCCTTCCAACCGCTTTCCCTGCTGGACCCGGTGCGGACCGCCCTGGACGGATTCAAAAAGGATCTCATCCACCGATTGGATCCCTCTCCGGCCCTGCAGCCCCTGCAGAGCCTATATGACGGCCTGCTCACCAAGGTGGACTCCATCAACCCGGTGCAATTGGTCAAGCCGGTGCAAGACGCCCTGAAGGAAGCGGCCCATAAATTCCGCAAGGCCTTGCCTCTCGATGAAATCATCGGCGCCCTCACCTCCATCACCGAGAAAATCGAGAGCGGACTCAATGTCGCGTCGGAGTTCCGCCAAGCCCTGGAGAAACTCGCCAAGCTCTTCAATGCCCTGGCGGATTCCGAGCAGCAATTGCGCACCTGGATCCAGGCGGTCTTGAACAAGATCGGCGCCTGGGGGGACGTAACCGACCTGTCACCTACCATGGCCGCCATCGGCGCGGGCGTCACCGCCGCCAAATCCGCGGGCCTCTCCGCCGCCGCGTCCGCCGCGCGCGAACCGGTCCGGCTCATTCTCGAAGCCCTGGCCCCGGCCGCCAGCCTCGAAGCCATCATCGCCCAACGCCGCCGCCTGCGTCCGGATCTTGTCGAACTGCTCCCAGCGTCCGCGGAGAAGGATGCCCTGAAGGCCCTGCTGGCGCGCTTCGAACCGCTGTCCTCGCTTTATAGCGAACCGTTCCAGGATCTGGAAAACTTGCGCCGGGCCATGATCGACTCCGCGGCCGAATTGACCCAGACCTTGATCCGCTGGGACGATCGGCATCATCGCGCCGGAGGTCCGTTGGCGAGCATGGTGTTCCCGTCCTTTTCCGCGGCCGATCTCAAGGAGATTTTCCGCAAGTCGCTCGAAGAGGAATTCATCGTTCCCGTGGGCGCTTTGTTCGGCACGATCAATACGTCAGGGCAGGCTTTGGGCGTCCCGCTTCAAGAGGTGGTCCATTTCCTCCAGAATTTCCAAACCCGGGCGGAAGCCCTGCTGACCGGCGATTCCGCTCTGGGCGGCCTCACGAAAAGCCTGCAGGCCTTGGCGGACCGCATCGAAAATGTGGACCTGGGTTTCCTGACGCGGGAATTGGGGACCTTGTTCGATGCCTTGAAAGGCAAGCTGGACATTCTCAATCCCCATCATCTCGCGGAAGAATTAACCGCCACCATCGGCACCACCTTGGGCCTCCTCAATGCGGACATGCTCCTCACCGACGAGGCCAAGGGAAAAATCAACGACGCCTATCATGGCATCGTGAATATCATCAAAGGCCTGGATCCCAAGACCGTGGTCGAGAAAGCCGTGGACCCGGTCTGGAACGAAAAGGTCAAACCTCAGATCCTGCGCTTCGACATCACCCCGCTGCTCACCGCCCTGCTCAAGAAGCTGGACGAGCTCAAGGGCGAGCTCGGCTCCGAACTCGATGAGGTCAATGGCGCGTATCAGGACATGCTCGCGGCCATACCCAAGGCCGATGTGGGCGAACTTGTGGGGGCCGTCGCCGGTGAAATCGGCGGAGCCCTGGGCTTTTAAGCAGATAGGCAGAAGGAAGAGGACTATGTCGATCGGACCCGCATTGCTTCGGCCCCAAGGCCTCGCCAAACCCCCGGTGCATGGGCCTTCCCGCGCTTTCGATCTGGTGGTGGAGTTCATCGAGACCTTGGTTAAGGATCCGGAAGGGACCAAGGCCATGGCCGAGGCCCTGGGTCAGAGCGGCGCGGAAGTCCTGCCCAACTTCCTGCTCTCGCGCCAGGAACCGCTGCGTCTCGCGGAAGGCAAGCTGCGCCAACTGTTCCGCCCCTTCTCCTCCGTGGTCCAGGATTTCGTCTCCGAGTTGAAAGACGGCATCGCCGAGGCCCTGCCCGCCGTGCTCAAGGGCCTGCGCCGCGCCACCGCCTTGCTCCGCACCGACAGCGCCACCCACCTGCTCCGCGAACTCCTGCATATCGCCCGCACCGATCTCGATCTCAATGGCGAGGCCGTGGAAGGCCTGTTCCGGAAATTCCTGGAAGGCGCGGTGACGCGGCTGCAGGCGCGCGTGATCGGCGGCGATCTTTCGGAAGAGGCGCTGGCGCATTACGAGCTCGGCGTGAGCCTGCGCAACCTGGAACATCTCATCCTCGAGGAGCTGGACTGGCCGACCCTGGATCTGGACGTGATGGTCGATGCCTTCACCAAACTGTACGGACGCACCGGCTTCGACGAGCTGCTGCGCAAGTTGGGCTTGATCCTGGAAGCGGCCGAATCCGTGGCGGGACCTCTGGGCCTCCTCATCCAGACGGCGGTGGAAGCCAAGGTTTCCGCGGGCGGATCGGTGGGCGCGGCGGCTGCGGACCCAGCACCCAACCCGGCCGAGCAGCCTCCCGGGGACGATCCCCTCTGCTGGTACGCCAGTTGGATGATCCAGAAGAACGTCTATGCGGCCAAGATCGAGCCCGATCATGTCGACATTTCGCCTATCGAATATATCGCCTTCCAGAAGGTCAGCCCCTATGCCATGGAACAGGTCGCCTTCCATAGCGCCTGGGCCGTGGACGTGCTCGATTTCCTGCTCCACTTCATCTCCGCCGAGCAGGGCGATATGGCGACCAATATCCTCAACGATTTTTGGGACTTCTGCGATTTCATGTTCATCGTGGCGGGACCCAAGCGCATCCCCACCTGGGTCCACTGGCTCATGACTCCCGGCATCACCTTGCTGGGCGGCCTCGAGCGCACGCGCTGCAGCGGCGGGGACGATGTCCTTTATCCGCTCACCTTGCTCCTGGGCGACCTGGGCGAGGTGATGCTTTACAAGCGCTGGACCTGGCTGCTGCGCGAGTTCCTGCTTTCCACCATGACCTTGGCTAACCACGATCCGGCCAAGGTGGAGCGTTGGGAGTCCGATGGACGTCCGTCGGAAACGAGCACCATGCGTGCGGGCAGCCTGGAAAAATGGCCGGTGAAGTTCAACCATAACCAGTTCCATGGCTTCTGCTACGGCTTCGGGGAAATCGGCGCCATCATCCTGCCGGCCATATTGTCCGAGACCGATCGGCTCAACTACGGGTTCCAGGGCGGCGGACCTCCGCCTTCCATGATCGGCAAGGCCTTCGGCGGGTTGGCCATCTCCTGGCCCATGACCTGGCTGTCGCTGATGCTGGCCCGCGTCGCCTCGGGGCAATGGGCGGACGATACCGCCGGCATGATCCTGCTTCCCTTGCGCGAACGCACCTTCGAGCACCCCACCGATTCCGGGACGGCCATCTTCACGCGCATCCTCTTCGACACGATCTTTGCCGTCATCGAATTCGCGCAGCAGGTGATCTATCTCTACCTGTTCACCAACGGCAATACTTCGGGCGGTCAGTTCTCGGGCCTGGTCGGCGGCCCCGACGCCACCTTCCCTGGCTTCCCGGACAATCCGGAAGGCTCGCCTTACAAGTTCCCCTGGGCCGGCGGCGATATGAAGGAATGCGTCCAGAATCCGATGGGGATCTGGAGCCACTTCCCGCTGGATTTCGGCCAAACCTATGCGTATGACTTCAACCACGATGGCGGCAATGAGGTCGTCTGCGCCCGCGAGGGGTTGATCTCGGCCATCACCCAGACCCAGATCAACCACAATAAGAACAATTGGAACCGCATCGAGATCATGGCCTTGCGCATTCTCGCGCCGGGCACCGCCGGATCCATGCCGGCCGTGCCTCCGCCCACCGCGCCCGCAGTAGCGGCCGCCCTGGCCGTGACCAAGTATACGGATACCACCTTGCCTAGCATCGAAGCCGGCACCAAGTTCCCGCCGTATTGGGACGTGACCGGAAAGGCTTGGCCCCTGCTTCCAAATCCCCTGCCCCTGCATCCCTCCGGCGCCATCCTGCCCGTGGGATCGGCCCTGGCGGGCGGCATCGCTTCCGATCGGGTCTTCGCCCTTATCGACCCCGCCTACGATCGCGGCCTGCAAGGAATCACCTATCCGCCCGGCGCCAAGTTTTCCGAAGGCACTGCCATCCCGTCCGGTGTGGTCTTCG
>DAINDC010000084.1:0-7182 GCA_036732085.1 Fibrobacterota bacterium
GGCAAAGCGCCTCGTCGCAGTTCCGCACGCGTTACCGTCAGCATATGCTCACCTTGCTGGAACTCTCCAGCTCCCTATTCGGCTATAAAACCAATATCCCGGGCGCGTCCCGGGACCAGGAGGCGAAATGAAATCACGCAAAGGCCCGCCCGGAGGCAAACGGGACAAGCCCCGCCGCCGTCCCCAGGGGAAACCTGGAGGTTACGGTCGCAAACCCGAGGAAGAAGGCCAATCCCGTGAGGGCGGTCCAGGAACGGCTGTTCCCGGCCGCCGCAAGAGCGGATCGGGTCGTCCGAGCGGCAGCAAAGCCCGGCAGGATGGGGCTTCCGGGACGGCCAAACCCTATGTCGGCAAACCGGCCGCCGCAAAAGGCGGAAAGGCCGGGAAGCCCGGAAAGACCGCGCAGAAGCCCTACCAGGGCCAGGGAACTCCCTATGCGGGCAAAGGGAGCAAGCCGCCCGCCCGTCCCTCCCAGGGCGGGCAGAAACCGTATTCCGGCAAGCCTGGCAAGCCTTATGCGGATTCCGGCAAGCCCTTTACAGGCAAGGGCGCGGGCAAGGGCGACCGCGGCGGCAAGCCGCCAGCACCTGGAGAGTCAAGACCGTTCTCTCCCAAGCCGGGGTTCTCTCCCAAGCCCGGCAAGCCTTCCATCCCTCCAGGCCAAGTCGGCCGGCCCTTCCAGAAGACACAACGCCTCGCGGCCCCGCCGTCGAAACCGGAATTGGGTCGGCTCATGTCCAGATATGGCGTCGATCTCCCACCCAAAACCCTGGACAAGCTTTGGGGTTATCATCAACTGCTGCGCGCCAATAACGGCGATCAGGATCTCACCCGTCTCATCGGCTTCGACACCATAGCGCAAAGGCATTATGCCGATTGCATGATCCTCCATGGCATGATGGGTGGAAAATGGCCCTCCCCATTGGTCGACGTGGGCAGCGGCGCGGGCTTTCCCGGCATCATGATCAAATTGATGTCCCCGGAAACCACCATAGTGCTGGCCGAACCGCGGCCGCGCCGCGTCCTGTTCCTGGAAATGGTGATCCGGGAACTGGGCCTGCGCGATATCACGGTCTTCGGGCATAAGGTCACTTCGCGGAGCCTGACCCAGCCCTTTGCGGGCGTGATTACCCGGGCCTTTGAGACCGTGGAAAGCACCTTGCCGAGATTGGGCGGCTGCCTGGGCGTCGGTGGCCAGGCCATTTTCATGAAAGGCCCCAAGGTCGCGGAAGAGATGGCGGCGTTCCAGAGCGACGAGTATCGGGTCTTGCGCAACCAGGCCTATCGCATCCCCAATACCGTCCAGGACCGCGTGCTCGTGATCCTGGAACGGACCAAGGTGCCGGAGCCGGGAACCGAAACGCCTTATGACCCGGCTGAAGAGGCCGACTTCGATGGATCGGAATCGGAAGATGCGTAACCGCAAGGGTACCCTGTCAGCCTTGTTGTCCGAACAGGGCTTCGGTACCCGGAAGGAATGCGCCCGCATGGTTTGGGCCGGACTGGTGGAAACGGGCAGCCTTCATGGCCCGGAGATCCAATGGTCCAAAGCCGCCGAGCCCGATGAGCAGGTAACGCCGGAGGGACTGCATCTCCGGGTCAACGGCTTCGCCATGCCTTGCGTGGAAAGCCTCCACCTGGCCTTCCACAAACCGGTGAATACCGAATGCAGCCATTCCCCTTCGCACCATCAAAGCATATTCGCGCTCTTCCCCGAGCCCTTCCTGACCCGGGGCTTGGAGGCGGTGGGCCGGTTGGATGCCGATACCACGGGTCTGCTGCTCCTTTCCGATTCGGGACCGTTCAACCATTTTTTCACTTCGCCCAAACGCCATGTGCCCAAGACCTATCGCGTGGGGACCAAGCATCCCATCACGCCGGAACAGAAGGCCAAGCTGGAGGCCGGCGTAACCCTCCGCAGCGAGGAAGGCCTGACCTTGCCGTCCCAGGTGGCCATCCTCGGTGAACGGGAATGCGACCTGACCTTGGAGGAAGGCAAATACCACCAGGTCAAACGCATGTTCGCCGCGGTGGGCAACCGGGTCGAAACCATCCATAGGATTGCGATAGGATCGCTTCGGCTCGAGGATAGCTTGGCCGTGGGCCAGTGGCGCATTCTCGAAGATCGGGACCTGGCGACCTTGGGTTATACAGGAGGGGTTTGAAGCATGTCCGGTGAAATGGAATCCACGCCGGAAGCGAAAGACGGATTGACCGCCGATCCGGAACGGGACCCAGCCGCACGGTTGTTAATGGACGCACCCATAGGACAGAGTGACGACGAAGGTGAAAGAAAAAGTGGAAGGCTCCTGCTCATCGAAGGCGGGTGCGGGGCCCTGGCCGCGCACTTCGCGCCGAGGTTCGCGGAAACCATTTCCCAGAACAGCCTCTACCGGAACCATATAGTCTCCCAGGCCTTGCTGACCGGCCAAGGAATCACTCGCGTCCGTAGCTTGCTTGGCGATCTTCCCCAGGCGGGCGTGACTCCGGGCCTGGAACCGGGTTCTTGCGACGAGGTCCTTTTCCGCCTGGGCCGCGGGACCGCCTTGATCAATGCCGCGCTGATGGAGGCCTTCCGGCTCCTGCGCATGGGGGGTAACTTCTGGGTTGCGGGGCATAACCAGGAAGGCATCAAGAGCTTCGCCAAACGGGCCGAGGCGCATTTCGGAAATATGCATCTGGTGCGCATCAAGGCTTCCTGCCGACTGCTCAAGTTCCGAAAGGAAGCGGATGCACCGAGCGATCCCGTGGAGGATCCCCATTACTTCGAAGCCGTTCCCTTGGAAATCGAATTAGCGGGGCATGGAAGGCTCGCCTACCTCAGCAAACCGGGCATCTTCTCCTATCGATCCACGGATTTGGGCACCGCGGCCCTAGCCCGGCATTTTCCGGATTGTTCCGGCCAAGAGGTTTTGGATCTCGGCTGCGGGAGCGGCGTCCTTTCCTTGGCCGCCTTCAAGGCCGGCGCCAAATCCGTCCTCGCCGCGGATGCCAATGCCATCGCCACCGCCTGTGCGGAAAGCAACTTCCGGAGCCAAAACCTTCCTGGTCGGGCTATCTGCACCAATCTCACCGAAGGCATCGAATCGGAATTCGACATCGTCCTTTCCAATCCCCCCTTCCATCATGGCAGCGAGACCGATTTCTCCTTCCCCGGAAAAATCCTGGATGCCATTCTGCCCCGTCTCCGGCCGGGCGGGTCGGCCTATCTGGTCGCCAATCGCTTCCTCGATTATTTCGCCCAGGGACAACGCCGGTTCCAGTCGGTGGAGATTCTGGCGCGTGAGCAGGGTTACTGCGTTTATCGCCTGATCAAATAGCTTCGCAATCCGCAAATAGCTTCGCAATCCGGGCTATATCGGATTAGTTCCAAATCGGTGTTGCCCCGGGTTTTCACGGCGTGATAAAATATCGCCATGACACAAACCCCTTCGGGTTTCCCAAGCCTTGCTTTTACGGCAATTGTCCATTCCGCCTTGACCTCTTTGGGCGCCTTAATCTCCTTGGGTGCTTTATGCGCCTTAGGCGGATTAAGCGGCTGCAATATCTACAAGAATGCGACCGGTACCGAAGCCCAATCCGCCGATGAACATATCCTGGAAGGACAAATCCTCCTCCAGAAGGCGCAATATCCGGAAGCGCTGGCGCAATTCGAAGCCGCCCTGGCCAAGGATTCCTCCAAGTCCGAAGGATACTACGGTGCGGCCAAAACCGCCCTGCTCAACCAGCATATCAATATGTTCAAGCTGGTGCAGTCCTTCCAGAACAATGACGGCAAGAGCATTCCGTTTCTGGGTGAACCCGATTCCGTCAAAGACAAGATTTTCGTGGCCAACCGCGGCATCAACAAATACCTCAGCCTGCTCGTCAAAAGGGACAGCCTCCATGAGAGCGATGGCAAGATCGCCACCCGCACCTTTTCCGCCGATTACGCCCTAGCCACCGCGATCGAGGCCGTGCTTTCCCTGGCTGATTTCAACGGCGACGGCCGCATCAATGCCAAGGACAATATCCTCAACGGCATCATCGACTTCAGCGACCCGAGCAAACTCAATCCCGACAGCATCATGTCCAATATCGCCGACCTCAAGAACGACACCGTGAAAATCGCGGCCCTCAACCAGCTCTTGACCAAGTCCCAGGATCTCCTGGCCAAGAGCGACAAGGCCATCGATCTCTTCCTGAACAGTGCCTTGGACAAGCAGGATTCCCTCAGCGGCACCCAATGCCAACCGGCCGATACCGTTTGCCAGCAGTTGAAGGCCCAGTCCGGCGGACTCAGCAAGGACAAGGTCGGCGATTCGGCCATCACCCAGGTCAAGAAATTCATCCAGGATGCCGGTTCCACCATGATCATCTACCAGGTCTTCGATCGGATCGACAATGACGGCGATGGCTGCGTGGACGAGGAGTTCCTCGACGGCATCGACAACGACGGCGACGGCAAGGTGGACGAGGACTCGCGCGGCGCGCCCGATTCCGTGGGCAATTCCCATTTCTATGCGGACAAGGACGGCGCGGACAATAATCTCGATGGTAAGATCGATGAGGCGGGCGAAGCGGAGTTCCATACGCGTTACCTTGAATCCTTTTCGCCCCTGAACCTGCTCGTCCACCCCGAGCGCAAGGGCCAGGTCTTCTGGAACGACGGGGGCGCGGGCAAGGTCGACACCCGCAAGCAAGTGATTATCGTCCTGGATTCGACCACCACTCCCAAGCTGACCGATACGGTTTCCACCTTCGACCTTTGCAAGGGTCCGGTGAAGGGATTCAAGAAGGCGAAATGAAATGAAGGTCGCTACTTTCCTCGGATACGGATTGTTGGCCGCGGCGTCGGCTTGGGCCGTGCGCGGGCCGCAGTACCTGAGCGGACGGGCGCTGGGAATGGGCGATGCCTTCGTAGGCCTCTCGGACGATTATAGCGGCATCTATTACAATCCCGCGGGGTTGGCCCGGTTGAATACCCCGATGGATGCGGGCATGGCCTTGAAGTTCGACGTGGGCGATCTTTTCGGCATCGCCGGAGACGCCTTGAATATCGCCGGTGCGCATACCAACAGCTTCGGCAGCCTGGACAGCATGGCCGCGGACAATACCTTGGTCGACGACATCATGCTTTTCGATCGGCGGCAGTTGGGTTTCGGCACCTTGCCGGAAATGCACTTCGCGGCCCGCAGCACCGATCCGGATTTACCCTTGGGCGTGGGCGCGGCCTGGTTCCTGGGTTCCCAGGGCCGTTTCATGTTGGACAAGGGCATCTATATCCCCTCGGCGCAAGCGCGCGTGCGCACGGACCTGGTCCTGAAATTGGCGGGAGCCATCGAACCCCTGCCGGGCCTGAGCGTGGGCCTTTCCCCCACCTTGGCGACCTATAGCACCTTTCAGCAGTCGATATCGCTTTCCGAATACGCGACCGCCGCGGACACCTTGCAGGCGCGCATCGATCGCGAGAAGGAGAAGATCTACCAGCCCGGATTCGGCTTGGGCATGACGGCGGGCCTTCTCTATGACATCATCCCGACGGAACTCCGCGTGGGCGCGGTGATGTACAACCTTTTCCTGACCTTGGACCATGATGCCGTGCCCTTGACCTATAGCTTCGGCCTGGCCTATCTCCCCGCCGTCCTGCGGAAACAAGGCCTGCTCCGATACGTGAACTTCGACGTGGACATCCAGGATGCGTTCGGCTCCGGCTATTTCCTGGGCAAGCTCAATATGGGCGCGGAAATGAATATGAGCCTGGCGCAATTGCGCGGGGGGTTCAAGGGCGGCTATCCCTGCTATGGACTGCTGCTGAACCTGCTCATGGTCCAAATGGAATTCACCTCCTGGGCGGAGGAAGCCGGCCTATACGTCGGGCAGTTGGAAGACCGGCATTATATGATGAGCTTGCGACTCGGCATCTGAACCTCATCGGCTCAGATTGAAGCCCAGCCTGAGGTTGTTGTTGTTCTCGAAGTTATAGACCCACTCGTAAGCCATATCCACCGACAATTTCATCCCGAGATAGCGGTAGCTGAGGCCGCCGCCCAGGGAGAGCCGATGCGAGGCCTCGTTGGTGAAAAGGTTCCGGGCATAACCGATGCGCGCCGCGAGCAGATCGTGGATGAAGGGCTTCACCCGGGAATCCGGCAGCAATTCCAATGGGATGGTTTCGATGCCGGAAGAGAGCCGGGATTGGCCGTCATGATAAAGGCTGGGTTCGAAATCGACGACAAGATCCAGGAACGGATCCGGATCGAAAAGGAAGCCGTAGCGGATGGAAACGGGAACGTATTCCGCATACTGGCCCTTGGCGGTGCCCGCCTCGTTATGGGTATCCCAGGATATCCGCGATAGCAGATCCTTCACGCTGACGCCCACCACGTACTTGGGTCCGAAAGGCTGCACGGTGGCTCCCAGATCGAAGCCCATCAGACCCAGGGCGCTGCCGGAGACCTGATGGCCCAAGGTGGTCTCATTGTCACGGAATTCGGTCCCGCCCGATCCGGTGCCGGCGAAGCGTAACTTGTAGGTTCCCCCCAGGTGCACCCATCCCTTGGCATAGGCCGCGCCCAAGAGCACCTCGTTCTCGGAATAGACGTCATCCCCGTTTTGCAGCCAGGCGGCTCCCAGGACATAGGGCTGGCCGTGCAGCCGGTAGGTGCCGGAGGTGAAATGATACGGCACCAGGGCATACATATTCGAATAGTAATACCCGCCTGACCAAGTCTCGGTGGCGGCCATGCCCGCGGGATTGTAGATGAGGGCTTCCACGGGCGTGGGTGCGGCCGTCTGGGCCCCTGCGAGGGCCGTGCCGCGGCCGCCGATGGAAACCGGCGCGAAGGCCCCGGGGCTGCCCGTGACCGTGATGGCCTGGGCCGGGAGGCCTGAAGCCCATAAGTCGAATAGGGCGAGCGCGGCCAATCGGATTATCATGGTCCGGTTCATTTGAGCATCACCACCTTCTTCAGATACGTCTTGCTGCCTTGCCCGTCCTTCACGATCAGCTTGCCATGCTCGAGGAGGCGCTCGCCGCCCTGCTCGAAGAGATTCGCGCGGGTACGAAGCGCTTCGTGCCGTACCAGAGTCTCAAGCTCTACGCCCAGTAGGAAGCCCATCCCGGCGCGAGCTCTCATTCGTATCGGCTCGCGAGCTTGCTAAGGGTCGAGGTGGAGACCGCGCGCGCGCGAGGCTCTCGAA
>DAINDC010000084.1:7192-10487 GCA_036732085.1 Fibrobacterota bacterium
CTGCCCTGTCCATCCTTTACGATCAGCTTGATGAGGTAACGGCCGTTGCGGCAAGGCACGCCTTTGCTGTCATGCCCGTCCCAGACATAGGGACCCAGGGAGGTCTTGCGCTCCGAGGAATTCAGCGCCGCTTTCTTGAGACCGGGTTTGACCACGTCGCCCTTGCTCAATTGAGTCTCCTCGCTTTCGTATACCTTGTCGCCCATCATATTGTAGACCTCGACGCGCACGCCCACCTGGCTGGAAACATCCGAAGACACCTTGTAGCTGAGCTGCAGGCCCCAGGGATCCTCCGCCGAAAAGGGATTGGGCGCGAAGGTGAAATCGTAGGCGCCCAAGGGCAGACTGCCCATGAGGACCGCGTAATTCGAGAAGCTATAGACATGCCCGTTGACGGCCGTATCGGCCTTGGTGCTGTCGACCTTTTCCCAGGCCAGGCGGCCCGAGTTCCAATGCCCCAGGTAGACCGTGCGCTTTTGCGCGACTCCCTGGCTCACGGGCATGGTCAACACTGCGCCGCTATCGGCCTTGAAGGGCTGACGTTCCGAGAGTTGGATGTCCAGGATCTCACCCACCACTTCCTCCTGGGGCGAGGAACGGAGCAGTCCGCTGACCTTGGGTTTCTTCACGCTGACGGTGAAGGCCTTGCTGAGGCCGGCCAGATTGAAGTTCAGGAAGGTTCCTTCGCCGTTAGAAACCAGGGCCCGCCCTTTTGCCGCCGGCGCAACCTGGGTGAAGGTCGCGAGATTGGTCTCGTATACGAAGGCTCCGCGCACGGTCGCGCCCACATTGGTCAGGCCGATCGCCAAGGTATCATAGATCCTGAGGCCGGCGCTGCGCGCGACCAAAGAATCCGGAATGAACAATCCCTGTTGGCTGATCAGGCCCACGGCGGAATCCGCGCCGAAGGACCAGCGAGGAGAGATATTGAAAATCCGGCCGTCCGCGGTTTTGGCGAATGCGGAAAAGAGATAGCCGGAAGCATTCTGATTGGACAGGAGCAAGGTCGCGCCATCCTCTTCCAATTCCCGGTTCTCCTTCACGTATTTGATGCCGACGGAAACCGGCCACAAATCCTGGATGCGGATATACAAGCTCTTCTTGAGGCTGACCGTGCCCATGCGCGCGGCGCAGATGACCTCGACGATGGAATCCGCCGGCACGTTCCCGCCCCGGAAATGGCAAAGCCTCGGCGAAGCCGAATCCGGAACCAGGTTCAGTCCCATCGTCGTGGCCAAAGCCGGATTCGCGAATTTCCAGGCGACGCTGACGCCGGTATCGCCTTGGGCCGCACGTTGATCGAAATAAGCATTCAGGTTGCGCCCGTTCTCGCCGCGCATCTGGACCTGATAGAGATCGCGCGCGCCCAGGGAGTAAAGCGAGGTGTCCGCTTCCAGGCGCTGCGGCAACAGGGCTATGGAGAAGAGCAGGAAGGGATCGCGAAGCTTGAATTTACCGGGAGCCTGGATATCGGAATAGCCGACGGATGCGGTACCGTGGGCCGTTCCCGCGGGCGTGGTCACTTCGATGCGAGCCCCAGCCGACGATCGGAGGGCATGGTAGTACTGATACGTGCCGGGACGGGTCTGCTCCGGAAACTTTGCGGAGAACCCGCCGGCCGTGGAATCGAGAGCGAGGGTTTTCCAAATGGGATCCCCGTCGAACCGATAATAGAGGCTGCATAGGACGCCCGGGACCGGATTCAAGGTGTCCTTGCGCAGGACGCGCACCAGGAAGCTGGACCCGAGGGTGGAATCGGCGATGGGCGTCTGGAAGAAGGTTGCGGAGAGGGTATCGGTGCGGATACTGTCCTCTCCCAAGGAGATGAAGTATGGCGACAGGGGGATGAGGTTGGCTTCCTGATCCTTGACCGCGACTTCATAGCTGCCGGGCTTGAGCTTGGCCGCGCTGGCATAGAGTCCGGCGGTATCCGCTTGCTCCTGCAAGGCCTGCCCGTTGAGGCTCAGCTCCACACCCTTGCCATGCTTGCCGTCCTTGGTGACGAACATGCGGATCTGGCTGGTGGGATAGGACAGGATGGACTTGAGGGTGGGCGCCTTCGCGGTCAGCTCGACCACCTTGACCAAATCCTTGAAGCCGTCGCGCTTGACCCGGAGGGTATACGGAGCCGGCCAGCGGAGGTTGCGGAAGGAATTGGCAGCCTTTCCCGTCAGGGAGAATTGCAAGGTGTCATCCGGGTGGAAGGGCTGGACGGTCAGAAACAAGCCGGTTACGGTATCCTTGCCTTCCTTGACCACCACGTCGATTTCCCCGGTGAAATGGTAGTCCGCGGTGAGTGCGATGTCCTGCGTGGCCGATCCATCCGCTTCGAGGAAGACCGGCAGCCGGGAACGGGTCAGGTAACCGTCCTGGGAGGCGTCGATATAGGCGGGTGAAACGGTGCCGGCGGGCAAGGCCAATTCGAACCGGCCCAAGGTGTCGGCGGTGGCTGGGCTCCCATTGGCTATGCTCAGTAACGCGCCGGCTACGGGGGTATTGGTCACGGCATCGCGGACCACACCCAGGATGGAATTGGTGCGACGGGTCAGCGCCAGATCCTGGGACTTGATGCCCTTGCCGGAATAGGTCACGGAAAGCGGAGCCGGAGATGAGAATCCGGACTTGGCTGCGGAGAGATTATAAGTTCCCGCAGCTTGCCCCGCGAAGACGAACTGGCCTCCCCCATCGGTTTGAACCAGTAGGGTATCTTTGGCGCCGGCCAGCTTGACCAAGGCCGAAAGCGCGGTTCCATGGCCATCCGTAACGAGACCGGCAATTCCGGCATCGACCTCCTGCAAATTGAAATCGGCTCCCGCGAGGGCAGTCCCCTTGAGGATGGCCAGGCTCAAAGGGCTGGAGGTCGCGTAGCCCTTACGCTCGGCGGTGAGTTCATGCTTGCCCGAAGCGAGTCCCATGAGAGAGAACCGCCCCAGCGAGTCGCTGACCGTCCACGTGGAGACGCCCGTCAGGAGATTGCGCGCCGAAATCATTGCGCCTACCAGGGGCACGCCGGTTGCTCCGGTCCCGCCGGTTACGGTGCCTTGCGCCCCGCCCCATGCATCCAGGACCGGATCGATGCGTTTGGCCGCGGAGCCATTGGCTTGGAAGGAGACGGATTGCGAACTCAGGTTTCCGTCCAAAGCTTGCAAAGCATAGTCGCTGCGGTTCTCCAGACCGGTGAAGGCATAATAGCCCCCCAGGGCCGTGAGGACGGTCTGCATCTGCCCGCTGGCGGCATGGACGAGGCGGATGCGGACACCGGCCTTGCCTCCGTCGACTTTTCCCAGAACGGTGG
>DAINDC010000084.1:10497-14090 GCA_036732085.1 Fibrobacterota bacterium
CGGGAGGGGCGCGAGGACGAGATCCAGGCTTTGGGATTGCGGACTCGCGACGATGGAATCCACGCGGGAGAGGTAACCGGGAAGTGTCAGGGAGACGATATAGGTGCGGCCGTCGCTCAGACCGTTGAGAAAATACTGGCCCAGGGAGTTCACGGTATCGCGCAAGGTATCCGCGCCGGAAACCAGGACCACCACGGCTCCCGGGAGCTTGCGGCTGGGCGTGCCTATCGAGCCCTTGTCCAATCCGGAATCGCTGACCGTCCCGTAGAGCCCGCCCACCACCTTGGTGAGGATCAGATTCACCGAGGCCGTGGTATCCCCGGACAGGGAGGCGACGATTTCGGGGCCGCTCTTATAGGCCGCCTTGCCCGCCACCAGGTGATAACCGCCGCGGGCCAGATTCTTCGCGGTCAGCTTGCCCAAAGAGGTATTCCCCAAGTTACGGCCGTTCACATTGACCTGGGCCCCATCCACGAGGGAGCCATCCTGATCCTTGACCGTGACGGCCAGGACAGCCGCATGGATATTGGCCGCCAAGGTTATCGCCGTATCGGTTTCCTTCACTTGGATGGGCATTTCCAGATTGTCGAAGTTGTCCTTATCGAGCAAGGTGGCCACGGTGAGGCTCTGGTTGGCCGGAATATTGGCGACGGTAATTTTCCCCGCCGAGTTCGCGGTCAAGGTATCCAGTTTTTTGGCCGAGGCCACCACCACCTTGGCGCCGGCCAAAGCCTTCCCTTCCGAGCTGACGGCGGAAATGTTCAAGGTGAGTTTCAAAGTCCTTAGCTTAAAGACCAGGCCGGCCTTGGCTTCCGCGACCTTGACCTGGAAGGTGGTATCCAAAGTATTGGCGCCGGCCTTGGACACGTTGAGAGCCACGGAAGCATCGGAACCGGCGATGCCGATAACCTTGAACAATCCATTCGGCTGCGAAAGCGCGACCAGGCCATTCTGGTTTCCCGTGAGCCGGAGTTGGGCCCCTTCCAAAGGTTGGCCGTCCAAAAGGACGGTTCCCGCCAGGCTGGCTTGCCGGGAGAGCGTATGCAGGTTGGCCGTTACCTGCGCAGCGGCATCTAGTCCCAAGGCGAAGGTGGTGTCCTTGGCATCATAGTCCGCGGTCGGCGGCTTGCAGGCCAATCGGTATTCGTCCCCGGCGGGGATGTCGGAAAAGGCATAGGAACCGTCGCTCGCGGTGGTGACTTTGAAGAGATCGCGGCTGGTGCTGAGTTCCATGGGCATGCCCGCCACGGAGAGTTCGGCTTGGTTGAGCAGCTTGCCTGCCAACCGGAAAACCGCCGGGAGCAGGGCCGGATTGAAAACCTGGGGGCCCGTCACCGAAACCACCGGGGCTTGGGTGGCCCCCGAGATCTTATAGCCCGGGGCCGTGACCGTGACGGTATAGTCGTCCGCGGGAAGGGAAGGCAGGGAATATTTCCCGGAACCGTCGCAGGTGGCGTAGGCGCGCGATCCCTTTTTACCTAAAAGCGAAAGGCGGATGCCGGAGGATATGGCCGCGCCGGTTACCGTACCCGACAAGCTACCGGCATTCTTGGTTAACGCGAAGTCCAGGGACGCCAAAGTTCCAGTCGCCGAAAGCGCCTGATTGTCCCAGGTCCGGTCCGCGCTGAATCCGGCCAGGCCCGACGACAACGAATAAACGCCAGCAGGCAGTTTGTCGATCCTATAAGTCCCGTCCGTTCCGGTCACCGCGGATCGCGAGATGCCGAAAGCATTGGCCGTCACGGTCGCGCCCGGGAGTGCATTCCCACCCGAACTCGCCGTACCTGCCAAGCTAGCCCGGTTGGGGATGAGTGCGATTTCCGCATTGGCCAGTTGCCCGGCCAGCAAGGTTAAGGACGCGATTTTCCCATCCGCGAATCCGTCGGCGGATGCGGCCAGACTATAAGTTCCCGAAGGCAGGTTGTCTCCGGAAAAACGCCCATCCGCATCCGTCGTGAAAGCCCCGCCGCCCGCCTCTGGAGAAAGCCCGGTCATGGTTACGAAGGCTCCAGGGACGCCGGAACCTTCCGCCGTGATGCTGCCCGCCAGCTTGCCCACCGAGGCCACCAAGGTATCGGCCGTGGAGGCCTGATTGTCGCCCAAAGCCAGGTTCACGGAGCGGACGATCGTACGATATCCGGCTTTCGATAAGGTCAGGGAATAAGTTCCGGCGCCCAAGGACAACGAAAAACTTCCCGTGAAATCCGATGCGACCGACACCGCCGCGCCGCTCTTCTCCGCCGTCACCTTGACACCCGTCAGGACATTCCCATGTGTCTCCACCGCCTTGCCTTTGTAGGTGGCGCCCGCCTTGGTGAGGTTGAAGTCGAGTGCAAAAGCGCCGCCGCGGATCAAAACCGGCGAGACTAGCGTTGCGGCCTGATAGCCTTGGCAAGTCGAAGTCAAGGCATAGGTCGCCCCGGCCTGCAGGGACAGGGAATAACGCCCTTGCGGATCGGTCACCGTCTTTCCTATCAGGGAGGCTACGCTGCTATTCTGGTAGGCCACCTCGCATCCGCTCAGGGAGAGATTGCCGGTCGCGACCGTGCCGGTAAGCCCGGCCTGATTAGGAAGCAGCCGCAGATTCGCATCGAGGATGGTTCCCCCGGGAGGCAAGGTCATAGCCAGGGCCGCGTCCAGGACGAATCCTTCCTTGGCCGCCGTGACTTGGTAATCGCCGCCCGGCAGGGAGAGGGCGAAGGAACCGTCGGAAGCGGTGGACTGGGAGAAGGACTCGTGGTTGCCCTGGTTCACGGCCGTGACCAGCGCTTGCACCACCGCGGCGCCGCCCGCCAAAGCCCGACCCTTGATGACGCCGGCATTCCCGGAGGCCTGGAAATCGATATTGACCACCGTATCACCCGGGTTAACCGGCACGGAATAGGTGCGTGAAATGAGGAAGCCTTCTTTCACGGACAGGAGATAGTAACCGGAATTGTCCGTGAGCGCGGAGGCATCGCCCGCGGCTATCTTGACCCCGGCTAAACCGGCGCCGTTCACCGTAGACCTGCCGGCGATGAAGGACTGGTTGGCTTGCAAGGTGAAGTCCACGCCCTGGACGGTCTTGGAGACGTCGAGCAGGAACTTGCTGGTGGTGAGCGAGGAATAACCTTTCGCCAGGCTCGTAAGGATCCAATCGCCGGCGGGAAGGCTCAGTTCGAAATAGCCCTGGTTGTCGCTGAGTACGCTGCGCAGGGGGCCGGACTTGGGTGTCGCCTGGACCAGGACTCCGGTGAGGCCGGTGCCGGAAATGTCCTTGCAGCGACCCGAGAGGATGGAAGCATTCGGATCCAGGGGGAGATTCACGGATTTGTCGCCGTCCACCGTGAACGATTGTTGCTCGGGCGCGGCGAACCCGGCGCTTGAGACGCGCAGGCTGGCGGGGCCGGTGGGAACCGAGAAGGAGAAGCTGCCGTTGCCGTCCGTATTGGCCGTACGGGTTTCGCCGTTCTGGGTCAGGTATACCGTAGCCCCGAAGATACCCTGGTGGCTGAAGGAATTGACGACCGTGCCGGACAGGGTGAATTTATTCGCGTCCAGGGCGAGATCGACCGTGCCCGGGAGGATCTCGGCGAGCGCCTCGGCGAGACGCC
>DAINDC010000084.1:14147-16321 GCA_036732085.1 Fibrobacterota bacterium
GAATTCAGGGAAAGGCTGGCCATCGCAGACGCTTGGTACCCGTCGGCTTGCGCGCGGACCTGCCAGTTGCCATAGGGGACGCCCACGGAGTAGTTGCCCTGTGAATTGGTCACCTCCGTCCATTGTGTGCCGTTCGTGGCGGTTACCGTAACCTTGGCGTTAAGGATGCCGGTTCCCGTGGCGGAGGCGGAAACCTTGCCCAGGATTTTGCCCAGCACCGGATTCAAGGTGAGGGTCTGGCTGGTGCCTTTCGTACTGGCATGGAGGATGGTATCGGTCTTGGACAGGTATCCATCCAGATTGTCCACGCGCGCCTCATAGCTTCCCAGCGGGGCATTGTTGATGACGAGCAGGCCGCCATTATCGGTCGAGCCGCTTTGGAAGGCCGCCGATGAGGAGCCGCCCAGGCGGTTCACCTTGACGGGGACATAGGCCAGATTCTGGCCCGCCTGGTTCTTGAGCGAGATATTGATATTGCCGACGTCGACGGAGTAAAAGAAACTGCGCTTTTCCGACAGCGAGGCCGCGCCGTTATTGCCCACGGCATAGACGCGCCATTTGTAGTTGTACCTTCTGAGCAAGCCGGTGGCATTGTCCAGGATGATCTGCCCGCCGGTGGAGGTGGCCTTCCACAAGGAGATATCGGCCTGGCTGCCATCGACGAGGTTTTCCTCCAATAGTTCCAGCTTATAGCTTACAGCCCCGTCCACCAGGGACCAGCGAAACAGGATCTGATCCGAACCGGGAATCGTATCCTTGTTATTGGGTTCGAGCAGGAGCGGCGAAGACAGGGGCGCCGCCGGGGAGTAGACGAAGGAAAAAGGGACTGGCGCGACCTTGGATGTGGATGCGGTATTGTTGCCATAGTTATTGAGCACCAACCAGTTGTAGGTCTTGCCGGAAATCAGGGGCGGAGCCGCCACGGTATTGATTCCGGAAGGATCCGGATCCCCATAGCGGGCGGAGTTGTAGGGAGTGATGATTTGCCAGACCGCGCTGACTCCGGTAACCGTTCCCGAGTCGGAGATCTTGAACGGCTCATCGGAAACCAGCACCGCATAGAAGGGCGCGTCCCCGGTCCAGGAGAAGGTCGGCGTGAGATCCTTTATGGATGCGGCATTGGAGGGCGAGACAAGGGTGGGAGCATTGTTCGATTCGATGAGGATGATGAATTCCGGCGAAGCGGAAACCCCATCGGTGACGATGCAATAGTTCACGCCGAAGCGGAGATCGGTATTGCGATAGAGGACGGGGATATCCGGATTGACCTTGAAGGTATACACGGCCGCGTCCGGCTGGCTGGGAAGGTGCAGGGAATCGTAGTGCGAAATGGAAGCGCCCGCCCCCCCGGGGATGGTCGAGGCCCGCAGGTAGACCCGGCCCGCGCCCCCGGTCCAACCGAGCGTGATGGCATCGGATTGCTTGCGCATGCCGGCGGGCGCCTGGGTCAGGGTAATGGCGGCGTTACCCAGTCCAACTCCCAACAACATGAAAATGATGGAGGAGAGGAAGGCGGCGCGCATCAGGCCAAGGGATCGGATTTGCATATCAGTAGCGGTACTCCACGCTGGTCTTGAAGAGCGACACGGGGAAGGCCACCAGGGAAACCGTGGCGGTGAAGTTGGGACCCAAGGGGAAGTAATAACCCATGTTCATGGTGGGCAGGAACGGCAGCGAGGCCGGCCGATAGGCCGCGGACTCCTCCAGGAGGTCTCCGTTCTCTACGGTATAGACCACGCCGCCAATCTGGAAGAAAACCTGGTAGATTTGCACGCCCAGGGCGAATTGCTGCTCAAGCCCAAGCCGGAACCGGCTGTCGACGCTGGTGACGGTGACGGAATCCGCTCCCGTCGCCGTATGGTAGTTGTCCTTGGTGGTGGAATCGAACGCGTCCACGCTGTCGATGGAGGTATACAGGACCGACATCCCCCGCATGAAGTAGGAATAATCCAGGTTCAACTTGAAGTTCTCCCAATTGGTATGGAAGGAGACGCCGCCTTCCCAAGGCAGGTTGAGTTGCATGTCCTTGATGACGGTCTTGCTGCGCGTGGTCAAGGTCAGCTTGGTGGGATTCATATTGGCCGGATTGAGGATCTTATCGCTGCTGAAATCCAGGGAGGGAAGCATGTTGTATTCCCACGCCATCTCCCCGTCCAGGCGCATCACCTCGGCCA
>DAINDC010000085.1:0-16282 GCA_036732085.1 Fibrobacterota bacterium
AACGTTCGCGCCAGTAGGAAGTGGGCTGCAAGGCCATTCTCGAAAGGCGAGGATGCGAATGAAGTGGTGCGCTATTGCACCCGAAATGAGCACCCGCAGCCTGCAATGAAGCTAACCTGAGAGCAAGCGGACGTAGACTTTTGTGAAGTTCGCGCCGCTCGAAGGTTTAGCTGAATTGCCGAGAAGGCCTTGCAGCCCATTTGCGAAACCGCAATGCGAAGCATGCCCGCGGTTTCCCTACTGGCGCTTGTTGGGTGATCGTTTCGTCTTTTTCCGTTTTTGTGGGGGTCTTTTTGTTTTCTTGGATTCCACTAATTTTGAATTCAACTTCTTCGATTTGCTTATAACTTTTATTCGCATTCCTGTGCGATAGCGTACTTTTTTCTCTTGAAGTAACATTACTTCTTGATCGCTGGTTTCGATTTTGAATTCCGGAATGACTTTTAGAACTATTTCTGACACATCTACGTTAGACAATTCCTTTGGTTCTAGCTTGTGCATGCCTCCACCATAGACTCGACCTTCGTCTAACAGAGAAGAAGGGGGCAGACTTTTTAAGCCTTCCCATAGCTTCCGTACAATACGGGGGTCCTTTCGAATGAAACGCTCTAGCGCATGAGTTGGGTAAAGCAGCAAATAGGAGTTTGTTGCGATGGCGTTTGACTCATTTAGAATAAACCGGAAAGGAGCTTTCCCGAATTCGTTTGTTCGCCCTATGTATGTGCATAATATTGGAGGGGGCGTTCTAACTTCTTGAAAATACCAAGCCTTCCTGCTTTTACAAAGATATCCCTCCCCGACAGTTTTCCTACCCGACTCCAAGTATTGATAAAGGGCAGGAAACTTCTCCTGGATGTCAGAAGCAGGAAGATTACAATTCAAAAGAAACAGCGGGCTTTCAATCTTCGGGTTTCCACTAGAATCCCCCTGTATTTCAATCTCTGCCAAAAATCTTGGGCTAGGCAATATTGGCGTAAGAAATCTTTTCGGAACCCCGATCGCCTTTGCCCTTTCGGCATTGAGAACGAAAAAATTGTTGTCCCCTGTCGCAATTCCTCTCTTAATCGAGAAGAGTTCAGACAAGGCAATTCTAGCCTTATTAGACCTTGATTCCTTGACCGGAAAACGAGTCCACTTCCTTTCGGCCCTCAAAACATTTTCTGGAATGTTTCTTGAAATTTTCGGAGCGCTGATGGACCCACCAAATGAAAAAATTACTTCGTGATTCGAAGTCGGTGGTGCATTTTGCAGCCACACTATTGCTGATGATACAAGCGCATCTTGAAATTGAACCTCACTTGGATCAAACCTGTGAATCCTCAATAGCCTAACTTTATCTAGCAGGTAAGACTTGATAGTTTGACCATAGTTTACGTCCATAAATTCACTGGGAATGAGCCAAGCCGATATAGCGTTCTTTTGAAGCCACTTTTGCGTAATCAGCATGTAGTGACAATAAAACCCGGTTAAGCCATCTACCTTGAGGCCCATTTCCGCGGATAAGCCTTGAAGGCGCTTCTTTTCTTCCATGGAAATGTGATGGTGGCGCACATATGGTGGATTGCAAATCAGGAAGTTGAATTTCTCGTTTTCATTACTCGGAGGCAGGCACTTCGTGAAATCCTTTAGAACCAAATTCAAAGAGAAATCGCTCCAAAAGGCTTTTGTTGGAATTCCATAGTGGGGGTCGATTTCGTATCCCTCACTGAAGTCAATAATATGACCCTTGACCTCGCTTAAGAGCGCCGAGTAAAAAGCGCCTGTACCAAAGGCGGGATCCAAGAATCGGATTCGGGCATGCTTATCTAAAAGTTGGCAAGATGCGGAAACAATTTGCCTTGCCAAAGTTGGTGGTGTTGAAAATTGACCTAGGAAATTTCTCTCCTTCAGCGTCTTCTTGCCATCCAGGTCTTGTTGAATGTTTAGACGCTGATCGTCCAATACTAGCGATTGCTCGCGATTAAATTCCAAATTTTTTGAAATCATCTATCCGATGCTCCCATATCCAATCAATGCCTTCTGATGCTTCATAGCCAAGGTATCCACTATCGAAGTATCCACAAAGGAATAGGTTGAAGCTGACGCCCTTACCATAGCTGTGTTTGAGTTGCGACATTTTTGCCGCTTCCTCTTTCCTTCTCTTATTCACATTTGTGAAATCGCCCGCCGATTTAGCTTCAATGAAAATCGGAAGCTCTTGGGATTTAGCTTTCTTCGGCTTAACCACTGCGTCAATTGGAATATTGACTTTCCTTCCACCTTCCAAGGTTATCGGAACATTGGTCCTGAATGAGAACGTGCCTGGAGGCATTGAATTAAACTTTATCCCCTCACCTTGTGGAACGGCCTTGTAGCCACGCCCCTCCAACCAGGTTTTGATTAATTCCAACTGCCTCTTCTCTTGTGCATTTCGAATAATCGGGTTCGCTTGAGATCCACATAATCTATCGGCAACAATTGTGGAAGCCCGGTGAAGTTCAGGTTCGGTGGCTGGCTCTTTTCGTTTCAGCCAGACAAAGATGTCAGGGTCTGCCATTTTCTCAATGACATCGCCTATCTTGCTCAGCTCTTTATCAAGCAATATGCCTGAGAGGCGAACCGATATCTTGCTTTCAAGTTCCATTCTTTTCACCAAGCTAACAGGAACACCCGATAGCCCGATAAGCCTGTCTACTGCAATCGGTGGACAAGTACACATCCGAAGAGTTGATAGTGCCTCTGGGTGTTTCCGCAAAACTGCCGGGCAGACATTTGTCAAATTTTCTGTGGCTTTCAGCGTCGCTTCAACCAACTTCGTTGTCTTAATCCTGGTTTCCCGAAACGTCTTCGGAGCAAATGTCATGAACCATGAGTTGTACATATCCACGGATTTTGCGATGTCCGGTTTCCACAGATCGGGCTTATCTCGATTTACAGGCATTTGCCTTCCTATTCCTTCGTCTTTTCTTACCCCCACAAAAATACTTAATATCCTTTTGCCCCTCGACTGGAAAGAGCGAGGGGCAACAATTAAAAGACGAAATGTCACCCAACGTTGCCGAGGGTGAAGTTGGTTTTGGAGCTTGCCCGAATTGCGAGGACGTGCGCGGAGTGGGGAGTACCGACCCCGGAGCGCGCGCCCGCAGCAAGCAACAAAGGACGGGCTGAGGCAAACTGACGTGGCCTACAGGAGTAGACAACGGAGAAAGTCAGTGCAGCCGAAGCCCAGTCCGACTTGCCGGGCCAGCTCCAAAACCAATTTGGGCGAAGCCCCGGAGCGGCACTGGAAAGTGCTGCGGAGCACCCTGGGCTGTGTTATACGCCAGTTTTACCTCTCCGAAATTTTCTTGGGGGGGTGGGTTTGTATTCGCTTTTAATCTTCTCTTCGCACACCGTTTTTTCTTGTCTTCGCCTTGTGGGGTTGGGGCCCCACTCTTCACGTAATTGAATCGTTATTTTCTTCAGGCATGGCGAAGTGCCGCATTTCGCCATGCAACGTTTGTGTGCAAGTTTTGCCTATTTTCGTTTTATTTTTCGGAAGTGATCCGTACTCGAATATATTCTTTTCTTCGCGCACCGGTTTTTATTGAATTTCTCTTCTTAATTCCAAGATCGGTGGATCTGCCAAAAAAACAATTCGTAATGGTTTGTCTCCAGGAATTAGCCTTTGCAATAAAGCAAGGACGTGCGATTTCCAGTGATCCCGTAACTCCTGCGTTAACCCGCTGGCATCGACCGAATGCAGGATTTCAATTTTAGTCGATGCTGGTTTTTCCTCTTTTAAAATGGAATTGGGCTTTCCTGCGCCCACTGATTGGCCATCTACTTTGCCAAAACCTGAAATTCTCCCCTGTTTTCTCAGGGTGCCCCGCATATTGAAGAAATACGACTTGGAAAGGTTTTTATTCCCCAAATCTCTTACCAATTCCTCGAAAGAACAATTTGGATGATCAATGATATACTGTTTGGCCCGGGCATTTCTGTCTCGTTTGGAAATAGGATTCATACCTATTATTTTCCGCTTCCGAAAATTGTTTTCATCGCCTTGGTTCCCGACTGGCCCTTTTTTTCCAAGTAGGTAATCCGGTCCTCCAATCTTTTTGCCCAATCGGAAATATTTTTCTCTGATATGAATTCACTTTGGCCCTTAATGGCATCATTGACCAGTTGACGAACTTTCGGCTGGGCAGCGCCGAACATGAGCATGATTTGAGCGTTGAACAATTTGAATGCCGGATCGGTTTCGCCTCTCAATGCTTTTCCGATATCGGCCAATTGTGTTGAGCTTTTGGAAATGGCAAAAAGAATTCTGAGATCGTGATACTTTTGCCGCATCCCCTCAAGCCTGTCAGTATTAGGAAAGTTGAATGACGGAGAGGGGATCAATCGAAGCTGTAGCATCTCATCGGAATTGGGGAGAACCCTCATCTCCTCTTTGGTTTGATCGAGCATATCCTGGACGGCTTTGGATATGCCCAAATCGAACATCTCCACATTTGGTGCTATTTTCACAAGTTGCGCCAAGTAGATCCCGGCGGCAGCAGTGTCATTCTTGATAGCAAAAGCCAATACGGCCCGGTATCTCAATATACCAGCCCAGCAGGGCAAAGGGACGGATTTGTGCGTGGCTATTCCATCGGCCACAAAACCTTCAATCTCTTTGTAGATGGCGTCCAAATCGCCGTTCTGGAGTTGGCTTTTGAACGACGCGGTATCGAGACAAGGGAAAGGATCCAAATCGCCATTGTATTCTGGGACCGCTGCAAGGGTTAAGGTCAGGCCAGCCAAGGTAATGGCGGACAAGAAACGTACGAGAAATGGGTGAGTCCGCATATATAATTACCGAGGGTTGGGAGTGGTTGGCAGAGTGGGCGCAGGGTCGGTTTCAGAAACCTGCACGGGATTATTTGGGGATCCTGGTTCCTTTTGCAATGCCATGTACGTCACGCCCGCAGCCGATAATAGGGCCGCGCCACCCAAAGAGTACCACAGGATTTCATTTTTGGATATCCCCTTCTTGGGCTGGCTATCAGACTTGGAAGTGATTGGCAACGTATCCGTGATGGAGTTTTTTGTGGGCGGAGAATTGGCCGACGATTCCTGGTTTGCATTTTTGGTTTTTCCGGCTCGGTAACGGAAAAATTTTCCTTTTAACTCCAATGTATCCACTTTCGCTTCCGGCATGGTTAGAAAAAGAAGAGTGTCCGGTAAAATCAAACTCGGAGTCCCCTTAAATTGGGCGTTGTAAACCGTAATATTAGGAGAGAAAACAATAAGGGCCGACGATGCTCTAATAAATCGGACGTTTTTGAATTCGATCTTTCCGCCGCTTTCCAATTCTATTCCCTGCCAAACGGCGTCTCCCGGAATATATCCCAGCGTATTATTTTTCTTGATGGACCCACAAAAAAAGATGGGCTCCGAGGCTGTGCCCTCAGCGATTAACGTTCCACGAACAGTAATCTTTTTAAGGGATGTTGATGTGTCGCGATAATAAAGCATGGAGGACGGATGGATGACTGTTTTGGATCCTTCCGGAACAAGCATGCTATCGCAGGGCATAACAAAGGGTGTTTTGAAAACGTCCCCTTCTCTTCCAATTTCATCGGGAAGGATGCGGTATTTTGTACTGTCCCCTCCACAAGTGCTGGCGGCATGCGAAGCGAATGGAACAATCAGCGTCAAGAGCAGCGCAGTATTAATAGCATTTTTTTTGATCACTTGGCTTGCGCCTCCAAAATCATTTTCTTTCTCTGGGCAAGAATGCCCCGATCCGTATGAATGGAAAGTTGATAGAAGTAAATTCCCGGTTTCCAATTTGCATTGCTAAGGCTCATTGTTCGGCTTCCGACGGTCAGCCCATCCAAAGGTACGACCGCCATGGTTTTCCCGGAAAGATTAAACACTTCGATTTTCCCTTTCAGAATTTTTCCGAGGCGGGCTGGGATATTGAACTTGATACGCGTTTGACCTTGGAAAGGGTTTGGGAAATTTTGTTCTAGGGAAAATGCGGACGGTAAACCATTCAAATAGGTTTCAACTGCTTTATCCAGATTCGCGGAGGGTCCCGTCAAGAATTTAAATGTGTTGCTCCCGGATTGGACTTGAACGGCGTTGAACTCTTGTGATTGATAGACGCGTCCGCTTTGCAGGTCAATAAGGCGCATGTCGGGTAATTGTTGAGAAGAAGCTTTAGGCTTCCTGATTCCAGATCCTGAGACGGACAAGGTTACCGCTCCGCCGGTTGTTGAAACGATTTCCATATCTTCCCGAAGGCTGTCCAGCCTGCTTACAGGCTTCATATAAAAGCCGCCATTCCCTCCTACTTTCATTTCCAAGCGTGCGTCCGGCGCCGGAAAATAGGGCGTGGGGCGATACGGGCCCGCCGAGTAGAAAGACATGGATGAAAAATCGTTTTCGTCGGAAAGAACAAGATTCAATTGCTGGCTAGGTAACTCAGCGGATACCTTACCCGCGCCTTGCGCGCGTGAAGGGACAAAGGGATCAAAGATTAGATTGGTTGGCTTGAATGCGTACACCAAAAATCCTTCAAACGGATTCAACGTGTCCACTATGGGCCAATCGTAGCCCGTACTGCTTGCGGCCGTGTCCAATCTGCGAAGGGTTCGGAAAAGGGAAACGGCCGAAGTATCAAGTTTGATCTTAGCGTCTTGGAAGGGGAAAGGGAAAGGATTGCTCACCAAATGCCACCCTGTTTCTTGCAGATGAAGCGTGTCGGGGATTAGATTGGGAAGAGAGGAAGAATTGATTTTCGGTTGGAATGGGACCGTCGTTGCCATAAGATACCCGGCACCCCGTTCCAGGACCGGATTTGCGTTCGCAGGAAGTGAAACCCAATTTCCATTTGAAAGTTTCCGAAGGAAAACCTTGTCCGCCGCAACTTTGGATGAAAGGCCCGGCTCAAGATTTTGTGAATACGTGCCGGAAAAAGGGAAACCAACAAGGTGTTGAAACCGAGCCTTTTGTAACGGGACGCTCTGTTGAAGGGCTGATGGATTAAGCGAAGTTCCGTTGAGAGGTATCCACGTGGTGTCTAGCGAGACCTTATCACCTGGCGATTGATAGATAATGCGATACGCATAAATGGTTTCGGGTTTTAAATCCATCGAAGCCGTGGAATCAATGGGGAGGAAATTTGCAGTCGCGTTGGACATTTTTCCATTTCGATCCATTGCAAACAAATCCAACCGGAAACTCTTGATTTTTGTTTTTTCCGCATTAGTCAGATTCAAGGTCACATTGAAGCGGTTTCCCTGGAGTAATATTGTCGGCGGATTTGACGGTGGGTTGGGGATGGAATCCGGGCCTAGCAGGGTTTCATATATCAGAACGTATTTACTATTCGGTGTCAGGGTAACACTATATCTATTGGCTCCTGCGGTAGAATACGAAGCCGTATCCCAGGCGCTCCCATCAAAGACTCTGACCTTTACGGAATCAGGAAGACCGGGCGCTTTCGCGTTCAAAACCAATTTGTAGTTCCCTTGAACCTGCAAGTTGGTGAGACTGATATTACGCTTTGCCATGACCCGAGCCGAAGTAAGGTCAAGGCCAGTGGGAACGAAATTGGTGTCCAAACCAATACCACCTGGAGTCGTCGAAAGAAGAGCCTTAATTGAATCCTGTCCCAAGGCAAGATCGGTTTTAACATTTGCCGCAATGGAATATCTGTGGGCTAGAAACACCGGTTTTCCGCTATCGCCGATTTCGAGGGCAACCGTCACGGTAGCAGAATCTTCTTTTACCGGAGTCAATGGCGTAGCCGTATTCCCCGCTAGAACAAAAGCCTTTTGAAAAGAAGTTGATTTTTTCAATTCCAGGAACAGGCTGTCCCCGGCTTTCCGACCTGGCCAGTCCATGGAAATTCCGTGTGAAAAAGATCCCATGTCGGGGAATAGTGATTGAGTGGGAAGGAAAGATGAGTCCACTTTCAGTTGATGCCCATTTGCGCTGACTGAAATAGTTCTTCCTTGGGGTAACAGCAAGGTGTCCCCACCCTTGCCAATGGCTAAACGCTCTATCAGGATGGATTGAAACGGCGGCGCGGATGGAGCCTTGCCCCAATATTTGCCCAATGAATCGGTGGCCGTGGAAAAGGAGTTTCCACCCAGCCACCAAGTAAGTGAATCCGCGATGAATGGAGCATCCGCGCCAACTTTTGCCAATCCGAATTGCACTTGTCCCGTGGCTCTGGCATTAGTCGAGTCACGCAGCCTCAGGGATTTGCCGCCTTGCTGGATAAAGCGCCAGCGTTTGTTAGAGGATGTAAGTGAAGGCGTCAAAATAAAAGTACGGCCTGCCTGGGTCACGGCGGCGAATATTAGCGCCGTATCGGCGGACAGACCCTTAACCGCCATGTTACTCCCCTTGGGCGTATTCTGGCCAGCGAAGGCTGGAATGAAAACCTTAGAGGACGGCGAATTGTTGGCAAAGTCAAGACCGCTTTCCTGGCCTAGAACGCCGGGAACAAAACTAACTCCCGATTGGCTGAAAAGGATAGGTAACCCGGAGGGAACCCCTTGGGGAAACCGAAGGCTTTTGATTGCAACCGGACCAGCCATTTGAATGGTCGTATCTTTGAACCAAAAAGTGCGGGTGGAATCCGTAGTATTCGGATAAGCCGTGGTACCATAGATTATCGAAATTGAACGAGGAATCAGCGCAGCGGAAAAAGCCGCAATGATGCTGTCCCTTACGGAAAGCCGAATGGATAATGTTGAGTCACTTGGGTAAACAGTGTAAGCCGGAAAGGATCCAGAGGGATTCAAATATCCGCGCACGGAATCACCGGTTGAGTTGAAATTCCAAAGCGCCAAGCTGTCGCCAAAAGGGGATAGTGTGGAATTGGAGGGCGAAGGAAAAGCGGCGGACGAAGGATGATCATATCCCGCCCATGTGTCGAAGCGGGCGTTTTGGGAAGCAGTGCCGGATGCATATGTGACAAGGGGAGCCATTAAAAATTTTTGCGCGCCGCCGACAGACAGGCGGTTCTGCGCGGGTGGATGTGCGAAGAGGTTGCGGGCGAAAGCGTATGTGCCGCTGAAATTTCCGTTGAGTTGGAATTGAACCCGGTTGAACGTGTTATTCGTAAAACTAAGGGGACCCGCCGTGGTGGCGGCAAGGACGCCGGGGAAATTGACGTAGCAGTTGGAAAGGGTAAGGGCGTTGGAGTTCAGATCGATTTTGGCGGAAGGCCCGCCGCGAGTGGTAGCCAAGAAGCTACGCTTGAACTCCACGCGGGAGCCCGTGTCTCCGAGCCAGGAAAGAACAGTAGTGTTGATGCTGTCGGCAAAAATCTGACAGGAGTCGAGCAGGAGGTTGCGGTTTGGACTACTCCCAACCTGGGCATCCAACCAAATTGATGCAGCGTTTTGGGCTTTGAAAGCAAGATTGTGAAACACCACAGCAGCGTTGATATTTTTCATTTGGAACAGTGTACCTGAGAACACGACGACTTCGGCACTTTCCGAGTCGCGTTCGAAGATGAGGCTGTCGGCAGCGAGGCTGGTTAACGAGAACGCCCCGACGTTCTGATACGATTTGAATCGGACGTGATGCACTTTGTCTGAGGCTGGGGATGCCTGGATTTGTGCGGCAATGGTGGTGAGGGAACCGGGAGCATCGACCGTGTAAGTCGAGGCACCAATGGGAGCTGTGGACGCCAAAAATAAAGCCGCTAGAGGCAGCCCCCATTGGCATCCGGTAGATTTATACAAAGGTATTGAAAGAGAAGTCATAATCCGCCAAATGTAAAAATCGGAGGGGTTATTTCGTAGATTTTTGTGATTTTTTCGGTTTTTCCATTGATTTAGCACTTGGAACTCGCGCGCTTGTATACCTCTTAAAAAAAGGGCTGGCATCACGGAAGTCCATCCTAAATAAAAATGAATCACTGCCCCAAATCCTGAAGTGCCTTCACTTTCCTTGGTTGCGGTGAATCCATTCCTTGATTTTGGCCGTATCCCCTTGAAATGAAGCCCCAGATAAAGTGTCTATAGCTACTGAGGCAAGACCATGCAACCATGACTCTCGGTTTTTTCTGTGCAGAACCTCTAAAGTATCTTTGACCTCCTTGGCTGAAAGCTCCCGATACTTTTTCCAATATAGGGGATCACTTTCGATTTTAAGGGGATCCCCCTTCGTTTGCCGATACCAGTTATACTTGTCTATTGAAGTGTCGGGGAATCGCCACGCACTGAGCAGAATCGGGACAGCCCTTCTATCCAATTCTTGCAGCCCATAGATTGCTGCAACTTTTTGGAGAACTGAACTGCTATTAAGTTGGGTGGCCAGAATTTTCAATACATCAGGACAATTTTGTTGTGCATAAAAAATGGAATTTTCAATGGAAATAAAATTGTCTTCCTCTTTCATTGCTTTCAGCAAAATGGACCGCCCCTTGCATTCACAGCGGCCCGCATTTCTTACGGCATGGGCGATATTATTTTTAACCCCAAAACCCTTCGCGGAGTCATACAAAGTATCCAGGTAAGGAATAACATCACATCCGTATTTTCTCAATTCGATTTCGCCTAGACCTTGGAGAGGGTCGCATCCAAGACAACGCTTTTCGAACTGCTTGATATAAACAGGCACAAGCTTGCCTAAATCGGGTTTCCCATTGCAAGAGGAAAGCGAAATAAAAATTGCAAGCGGAATAAAGCTCTTCAAAATCATGGCGCTTCAAATACGGCGATGTCCGAAATAAAGACATTGTCCTTTATGAATTTAGATTCATTCTTTCCGGCTTTTTCGCCCATCAAAAGTTCAATTCTTTCGCGGCTGAGATATCCAGTTGGTCCAGGTTCATCGGAGGTAAATGGATGGGCCGCGTAAGCATTGGGTCCCATTTTTATGGTATTCTCTGTTCGGTAAGGGTTAGTCACTTCAGCGCCTTTTATTGACCAAGAAATCCGACTGCCTATTGGAATTGTTTTCAAATATGATTCAAGTTCAAGTTCGGTTTTGTTGCCTGTAGGAATGCGAGTCCACTTTTCTTTCGGATCTTCGCGTTTATACCCTTCTTGGACTTTTAAGCCGGTTGATTCAAATGGCCTTTGTATCCAGGATTGGAAGGTCCGAAGACAAAAATTTTTGTCATTATCCGGGAGAATCTTTGCAATGGCGCGATCAATAAACTCCTGCTTTGCTACTGGATCAATCATGGCGTAAAGGTTGCACACCTGCAAGAATTCCATGCAGTCGAGTTTCCATAAATCCGGATTCTCGATTATTGCGATAATGGCGTCCGAATAATTTTTACCCTTTTTCAGCTGCAAAACACCATCGTTTGAGAAATCTACTTTGCGCTCTTGTATGCAATCCCAATATTCATCGTCATATAGCGACTGAGGATTGCTAAGGCTTCCTTCGGCCCTTCCAAATCCGACAAATCGCAACTTCGAAACAGCCTCTTTCAGCCTTGCCTCATAGAGTTGGCGAGGCGTTTGCCTATTCGTAACAAGAAGTTTTTCACTAGTGATTTCTTTCGAATCGCGATGTTTGGCGACAAAGATATACTCACACTTATCCAGTGATTCGCCGTCTTCTTTCTTGTAATGTGGTCGCCACAAGGTTAATTCCGCTTCGGCTAATCCATCCTTCAGGTGGCTTTTGTCGTTGAAGTCAATCCGGTCCCGCGTGCCGTCTGGAGGTAAGGCGTAAACCGTGAACGTCACTTTCGTCACATGTTCAATCTCTGGTGGAATGATTCCATTGACCGATGCCGTGATCTTCTGCCCAAAACAGCCTTGGGTGTCGCTCCACTTCGGCTTGGATAAAATCACCACCGGCTTGGGTGGCTCTACGGGATCCTTAACCTTCTCCTGAACCTGGAAATCCTCATCATCGGCCTTGTTGTTCGGAACGGTCTTGGCGGATTGCTGTGTCTTTTTGGCTGAGGGGCCGCCACCGCCCCCACCCTTAGGTTTGGGCTTTGGTTTGGGTTTGAGAAAAATATTAGGATTCGCCTTGGGGTTCAGATCATTTTTCCTGAGCATGTCCCCACCGGAAATTCCAAAAGGGTCATTCGGATTACCGGCCATTTATCACTACTTCCATTTTTGAAATTCCACTAATGACGCCTTGGTGCCTTTGAATGTTTGGTGATACACGGCCTGCGCCGGTCATGGCGGTACCGGTGGAATAAAGCGCCCATATTTTCGAGCTTTTCATTTCTCTTGACCCAATGGCCCATTTTCATCTTGATTTAATTGCCGATTCAATCGAGAAACCCGGAATCCCTTGACCCGTTCCCCGCCCTTATAGGCGTACCCTTTTGACCCTTTGACTATGGGCCTGATTTCTTTTAGGAATTTTTTTGGACCTTCGAATATCAAAAGTTCCAGTTCAACTTCGGAATTTTTTTTGACTGGATAAGAATGGGCGGTTTCATGCTTTTTTATCCATTCACCGTAAGGAAATTGGTGACAGCCTTTTACCCACCATCTTGTGAATGGCTTGTTTAGGTAAAGTCGTCTTCCACGCAATTGATATCCGGCCTTGATTTCTTCGACAATGAAGCCATTACAATCGACATAATCCAGAGTCAACGCGTAATCGGTAATAGTTAAAACGATTTTTCTCAACGCGGAAGCCCTGCAAACATAGGTGCCCGGTTCGATGTTTATATCAGGAGGGAGAATGTTCGGGGTTCGGTTGAACATTTCAAACCCTCGGGAGTCGCTGATCGCCTGGATACGATAGGAGCCGTTTCGATAAAGCTCCCAATCGATACGGATGACGCCATCGTATTTTTTGGTCTTAACTTTAAGATCGGCGAAGCCGGTAGTTTTTGTTCTTACCTTGGTTATTTCCCATTTGCCGGAAGGGATCGATTCCACGTCCTCATCCTGAATATCTCCGAACTTTTTTTCATATTCCCAACTGCCCCAAACAAAAGACTTTTTCAGCTTGTCAGAAATCCCGGCAAGTTTGTCTCGGAGCGTTCTGAGCATCTGGGAAACCGTCGTTTCCGGGCATTCCAAGGGATCAAGATTCACGGAGCCCCGCTCAAATGGGTTTACCGGATCGAAAGTAGATCAATCCCGCCCATTTTTAAAAGACTTCTAACGCTTTTTTTTGCGAGGTATTTTTTCGACTATTCGGAGATTGTCGAGGCCGGCGAACAACTTGTCGAAGGGAAGTTCGAGAGCCTTGGCAAGCCGGTAGACGGCTGAAATGTGGGTATCGACCTGCCCGGTAAGAATATCGTGCAAAGATTTTTTATGGATGCCGGTTTGGCTCAGAAAGTCGTTTTTTGACTTGAATTTGGCATATATCTGCTTTTCCAGAGAATGCCCGAATTCACGCAAAAAAGCTTCCTTTTCCCCTCTTTCCAGGTCCATGGAGGGGAAAGATCGAAAAGCCCCCTTTACGGATGGTGTTGCATACAATACCTTCTGGGTGTTGTATGGAATACCTGCGCCAAAATTTCGTCTTGATAAATCACCCCGCCGCGTCTTTGTTGGGGTGCGCCATAATTGAGGAGTGGAAAGGAAATGAACCTCGGATTACAAAAAATTCGCGTACTCTTGGCTGAGGAAGATATGATTCAACGCCTTTTAGTCAGGGAGTATCTGGAAATGGACTCCCGGTTTGAAGTCCATGAAGCGAAAGGCGTCCACCATATTCAAGCTTTGTGCAAAAGCAAGGTAGCTGGGATCGCTCTTGTGCTTTTGGACATGGAATTTTCAAGAGTCGATAGTATAGGTCTTGTACTTGAAATCAGGAAAGTGAGGCCAGACCTGCGTATCATGGGAATGACCGAAAGGCAAGCAGACCTTTACGCGGAGCCAAGGTTGCGAAAGAGCGGTACCGGGTTCATACCTAAACCTTTCTCACCGTTCCTATTGCATCGCAGCATCCAGGCTTTGTTTAAACCGACACGCGCAAACATTGGAAGGATCCCGAAAGCAATCCCGGTTAGAAAAATCGTTTCATCCCGCCGCGGCGCATTATATTTTGATCGCGAATAGCACTAATATGGCGAAAACCATTTTTGAACTTATGAACATGGCTTGGGAAAGACAGGGCGAGCATCTTCATGGTCTCTCACAATTGGAATTGGAAGTCTTGCTCAATCAATTGAGCCGAGTGCAGGTCAAGGAAACTGAAAAGGAATCCTTTGACCTCTTTTATATGGCGACATATTCCATACTCCGCGATCTTCGTGAAGACCGCAAGAAAGGCTCAGGCCGTGAGTAATGGGATTTTGGCATTCGCACAAGCCGCATGTGAATATCGGGCCTTTCAGCCTGAACAAATAGACCATTTCAGAATTATATTTTCTTTGACTTCCCGAACTCCTGAGGGCTGCCCGTTGCGCGGGTAATAACGGCGCCCTCACATGGGTGGGCGACCTTCAAGGTCGCCCACCTCCCCTTCTCTTCTGGAAAAAATGGATCGCGTAGGCCTGGTTGAGCGCCAGCGAAACGAGGCCTACGCCTGGCACTTTAGGCTAAACGAATTTTGAAATTGGGCTGGGCTTGGCGGGAAGGGACCCGCGAAGCCCAGCCCGTATTTTCCTAAAGCTTATTATCGGCTGTCCGATTCTCGGCGAGAAAAACTTCTTCTGCAAAAGAAGATGCCGCGAGAGCGGCACAATTTTTTCTTGTTTGGATTTTTATTTATCTTCTCTTTCCGGTGCGCGTCTTTTCTGTTTTCATCTTATGGGGAAGGGGCCCCATTCTTCACGTAATTTGTAATTTGTTTTTGCAGTTCTTCGCGGCGAAAGCCGCTTCAGGATTTCTTTGGAAATTCCGTCTTTGGCTTTTCCTTCTTTGTTTTCTCTTTCCGGTGTGCGTCTTTTCTTTTTCGTAATTCGTAATTTCTTCTCTTCCCCACCCCCCCAATAAAATTCTTCACCATTAAATTGCAGCCCGGCCTTTATGGCCGGGCTGCAACACTTGAGGTAAAATTGCGTATAACGTTCGCGCCATGGCGATGTGGGTTTTCACGACAGGCTTGAAACGTGAGGAGGCGAGCGCAGTGGGGCCTATGTCCCCCGGAGCGAGCCCCCGGAACGTGTAATGAGGACAAGCCGAGTCCCTGACATAGCCCACTGAGGGTGACCCCGAAGAAAGTCTGGGACGAGGCTTTCTCCGAATTACCAAGCCCGAGTGAAAACCCATTTGGGCGAAGCCCCGAGTGAGGTAAGGACCGGGTCTACCGATGAGCGAGCGATGCGCCATGGACGCTGTTGTGTTCTAGTGGGGGTGCGGTTGCCGAGCACACGACGTGTGAGGCGACGCGGGACGGCGAAGGACTCTTTCTTTCGCGCGCATTCTTCTCTTGTGGGGTTGGGGCCCCACTCTTCATTAAATTGGATTTAAAATAAATCTCTTGCGGCATGCCGAAGTGTGTTTGCATTTTGGCATGCAACCGTTGGGTGATTCTCTAGCTCTACTCCTTTGTCTTTTTCCATAAATATCCATCCCTGGATTATTTCCAAAATATTGGGGCGGGATTTTCCTTGATTGCCATGGCTCGGCCTGCGGCATCATAGATGGCCTTACGCTCTGCCAGCTCTGGCCTAGGTGTGGCGCCTTGCTTCGCAATACCCGACGGTGCATTATAACTCATGTTTTGCCATATCTGCATATATAGGGATTTATTGGCGTTATAGTCGCTGATGCTTGTTAGGAAGGTATAAACTTGGCTGTATAGCCCAAAGGAAGAGGCCCAGGACACCATAATCGTTCCGGAGTCCAGTTGTTTCATATTAACAGCGGAATAGCTAATTGAAGATAGGGTCGTATCATAGATAAAACTCATTATTGGTGCCTGTGTTGAAGCTGGATAGGTATCATAAAAAAGCTTTTGGTTTGAGAAGCAGAAACTCTGCTTATAGTAACCGGCAGTTACGCTTGTGGGGTGCTTATTGAATTCGATTAAGATGGGCGTAAGCCCGGCCTTTGTCACTTGAATAATGACCCCGTCAGTAATATCCGTCTTATCCATAACCCAACCGGCGGGCACATTTAAATAAGCACTCAGGGCGGGATTGGCGTAATTCTGTTGAGAATATCCGCGCACAATCAATATAAAACTCAATAAAACCAAGGTTTTTATCATGGTTATGCTCCTTATGCGAGTACAGCGTGTATTTGGGATAGCGTATCGTTTCTTAAAAGATATTCAATTTTCCTACGCGCGCGTCTTTTCTTTGAATAATTCGCGCCGCACACGACGTGCGGCGATTTGCTTTTCCACACCCCCATTGAACACAACGTGGCACAGGGAGAAGCGGCTTTTCAAGGCAGTCCTGAAACGCGAGCATGGA
>DAINDC010000086.1:0-16213 GCA_036732085.1 Fibrobacterota bacterium
ATAGAGGAGGGCGCCGCCGGGCGTCTCGTATACGCCGCGGGACTTCATGCCCACCAGGCGGTTCTCCACCATATCGACCAGACCGCAGCCATGCTTGCCACCCAGGATGTTCAGCTTCTCGACGAGCTCGACCGCGCCCAGGCGCTTGCCGTCCAGGCCCACGGGGATGCCCTTCTGGAATTCGATGTCGACGTAGCCGGGAACGCTCGGGGCCTTCTCCGGCAAGGTGGTCCAGCGAAGCATATCCCAATTGTGTTCGTTCTCGGGATGCTCCAGCGACCCGCCCTCATGGGAGAGATGCCAGAGGTTGCCGTCCTCGGAATAGATTTTCTTCTTCGAGACCGTCAGCGGGATGTTCCGGGCCTCGGCATATTCGATGGCGTCCTCGCGGGAACGATCTTCCACTTGGGATCCTTCCACGGGGCGATGATTTTGAGGCGCGGGTTCATGGCCATATAGGTGAGCTCGAAGCGGACCTGGTCGTTGCCCTTGCCGGTGGCGCCGTGGGAGACGGCATAAGCGCCTTCCTTCTCCGCGATCAGGACCTGGTGCTTGGCGATGAGCGGCCTGGCCATGGACGTGCCGAGCAGGTATTGCCCTTCGTACTTGGCGCCGGCCTTGAGCGTGGGCCAGACGTATTCCTCCAGGAATTCCTTGCGCAGATCGAGCACGTAACATTTGGAAGCGCCGGTCTTGGCAGCCTTCTCCTTGAGCGGATCGGTCTCGATCTTTCCCTGGCCGATATCGGCGGCGAAGGCGATGACCTCCACGTCGTAATTCTCGATCAGCCAGGGGATGATGACGGAGGTATCGAGGCCTCCGGAATAGGCCAGCACCACTTTCGGTTTTCCGGCTTTACCGGCCTTGTTGGACTTTCCCGACTTCGCAGATTTCTTGACGGGACTCTTCTCCCCGTTCACGCTCTTCTTCGCCATGACGCCTTTCATCGCCGCCGGGAACCGTCCCGGCGCCTTGTTTGCATCCGCAAATGTAGAACAAATTGGGAAGAAATCAGACCGCGGGAGGGCGGTCCGGGGCCGCGTGCGGGGCCGCATGCGAGGCCGTATGCGGGGCCGTATGCGGGGCCGTATGGGGCTTGTCCGATTCGGACTTGGGCGTAGAGTTCTTGTCCTCCGGCAGCTTGAGGCCATTGGCTTCCAGCAGTTGCAGGGCGGCCATCAATTTATCGTTGGTGATGCGCAGGCGGCTGATCAGGATCTTGATGAAGTTGACGATCCAGGGCGGCAGGGCCGACATCTGGGTTTCGAACATGTCCTTGGTGATGACGATGACTTCGGTAAACTCCAAGGCCCGGACTGAAGCGTCGCGCCTGGTCTGATCGAGCATGCCCATTTCCCCGAACATGCTGCCGGGGCCGAGCTTGACGATTTCGATGTCCATGGGGCCTTGCGGCGAGGGCTTGGTCTTGAAGATCGAAACCCGGCCGCTCTGGACGCTATAGATGCCGTCGCAATCCGACCCTTGCACGAAGATGATTTCTCCGGCCGCGAAGGTGCGGGTGACTTTCTTGAACAGCTTGGACACGTAATCCTGGCCGGTTGAGGTTTACCCTCATCTTACCACGGCGCGGTCCAGCCGGTCAATCAACTCCCCAATTTCCTCCATCGAGATATTCAAAGGCGGCAAAAGCCGAAGGACATCCTGCCCGGCGCGATGCACAAGCAAGCCCTGAGTGCGGCAACCGGCCACCAAGGCCCCGAGATCGCCCCCGTAACGGAAACCGGTGAGGAACCCCTTCCCCACCACGGGACCGCAGGGAATTCCCTCCGCCGTCTTGCGTGCCACCAACGCCTCCAGGTTCTCGCGCAACTTGGCCGCCCGACCGCGCATCTCCGCCAGGAATCCCTCGCGGGACAGCTCCCGCAATACGGCCAGTCCGGCGGCGCAGGCCACGGGGTTGCCGCCGAAGGTCGAGCCATGATCGCCGGCATGGATGGAGGCGGCCACGGCCTCGCGCAGGAGCACGGCGCCCAAGGGCAGCCCGCCGCCTAGGGGTTTCGCCAGGGTCACCAAATCGGGTTTCAATCCCAAGCTCCAGGAGGCCAGCATGTCCCCGGTGCGGCCGAGACCGGTCTGGATCTCATCCGCGATGAGCAGGACGCCCTGGGCCTGGGCTTGCGCCATCGCCGCCGCCATTTCCGCCGAGATGGAAATGATGCCGCCTTCCGCCAGGATGGGTTCGAAAAGAATGGCCGCCGTATCGGGACCGACCGCCGCGCGCAAGGCGGCCGCATCGTTCACGGGCAGGATGCGGAAGCCCTCCGGCAACGGGCCGAAACCCTTGCGGATCTTATCCTGGCCGGTAGCGGCCATGGAACCGTAGGTGCGGCCATGGAAGGAGGAGGTGAAGGTCAGGATTTCCACCTTCCGCTCCTGGCCCTGGGACAGCCAATGCCGGCGCGCGAATTTCACCGCGCCCTCATTCGCCTCGGTCCCGCTATTGCAGAAGAAGACCTTGTCCAGCTTCATGGCCGAAGCCAAGGCCTCGGCGAGATCCAATTGGGGCTGCATCAGGTAGAGGTTGCTGGCATGGAGGTAACGTTCGAGTTGCCCCTTGATCGCCTCGACTACGGGCGGAAAGGAGTGCCCGAAGGCGTTCACGGCGACCCCGGAAACGCAGTCGAGGTAGCGATCGCCCTTATCGTCCCAGACCCAGCTCCCGCGGCCGCGCGCGATGAGGAAATTCCGATCCCCGTAATTATGCAGTAGGCGGCCCTGTTCCATGGATGTTACGTCCTTCCTTAAATATTTCAGCGACAAAGGCAATAACGCGGATGTCGGCTACACGGGAGCCGGGCCCAGATCCGCCCATTGCGCGGGTCAGCGGACTATGATCGTTCCGGTATTGCCGTCCCCGCGGACCTGCGCAGCGAATCTTTCCGCTCCCGCCCAGCCGCAGATATGCACCTGGCCGATGCCGCTGGCCACCGCCGCGCGGCAGGAGTTGAGCTTGGGAATCATGCCACCCGTGGCCACGCCGTCCCGCAGGAGCGCTTCCGTACCCGCGGCATCGAGCTCCAGTATGCGCTGCCCGTCCGCGCCGCGCACGCCTTCCACGTCGGAAACGAAGATCAGCTTGCCGGCCCGCAAGGCCGTCGCCAAGGCGGCCGCGGCATCGTCCGCGTTCACGTTGAAATGGTTCTGATCCGCATCCACGGAAATCGGGGAAACGACCGGCAGGAATCCGGCTTCAAGCAAGGCGTGCACCAAGGCCGGCCGGACCGATACGATGCGGCCCACCTGTCCCAGTTCCTCCGAGATGCGCTCGCAGAGGAAGGTCGGCCCGTCCACGCCGCTCAGGCCCGCGGCCGCGCCGCCATGGACGTTGAGGAGGCCCACGAGCTTCTTGTTGACGTAACCGGAAAGCGTCATCTCCACCACCTTGAGCGCGGCGAGGCTGGTGACGCGCAGGCCGTCCTTGAAGACGGGCGCCTCCTGCAGCCAGGCGAGATGGCGGTTGATATCCTTGCCGCCGCCATGCACCAGGACCAGGGACAGGCCCTCCTTGCGCAGACCCGCCAAGGCCGCGCACAGGCCCGCCAAGGCGGCTTCGTCGTCCATCATGGATCCGCCGATCTTAATGACGACGGGAAGGGCGGAGGCTTCGGAAGTAGGCATGCTTTTCATCTTGATACGGGGCGGGCGGGCACGGCGAAGGAAACCTTGGCCGGCCGCTAGGCCAATCCCAGACGGGCGGGCAATCCGAAAACCAGATTCATGTTCTGCAGCGCCTGCCCGCTGGCTCCCTTGACCATATTGTCGATCACGGAAACCAGGATCAGCTTGCGGCTGTCCGCGGGCTGATAGGCCTTGATATGGCAGAGATTGGTATGCTTCACGTCCCCGGTGCGGGGCAGGTCTTCGCGGATGCGCACGAAATCGGAATCGGCATATTGTTTTTTCAGGCAGGCCACCACGGACGCTTCATCGGCGCCCGGCGCCAGATCGGCATAAATGGTGGAGAGGATGCCGCGTTCCATGGGCATGAGATGCGGCGTGAACAGGACTCCCACCTTGCGCCCCGCGGCCAGGGAAAGCTGTTCCTCGATTTCCCAACGATGGCGATGCTTATCGCCGATGGCATAGGCCGCCACGCTTTCATTGGCGTTCACGTAATGCGTGGTCTCGGTCGCTTTCTTACCCGCGCCGGAAACGCCGGACTTGGAATCGATGATGATCCCGTCCGCCAAGATCAATCCGTCCCTAAGGAGCGGGAACAGGGGCAGCAAGACGGAGGTGGGGTAACATCCAGGGTTCGCTATCAGGCGCGCGCCCTTGATGGCGGATCCATGGATTTCGCACAAGCCATAACGGCTGCCGGGCAAGAGTTCGGGCATTGGATGCGCATGGCCGTAAGCCTGGGCGAAGGCCGCGGTGTCCTTGAGACGGAAATCCGCGGAAAGATCAATGACGACGGTCTTGCCATTGGCCACGAAGGGCGCGGCACAGGCCGCCGAGGCGCCATGGGGCAGGCAGGAAAAGACGACGTCCGGACGCGTATCCTTGACCTCTTCGAAGCTTCGCATCTTTTCGGCATGGGGCGGCAGGAAACCCAGATATTGGGGATAAACCTTGCCATAGGCAACGCCCGGCTGGGACTCGGAACTGAGCCATGCGATCCGTGCCTCGGGATGACGCAATAGCAAACCCACCAATTCGCCGCCGGTAAATCCCGTGGCTCCCAGCACTCCCACTTCTTTTGTCATAGTTGCATCAAAAATAGCAAGGACCGCCCCGGGTTTGTAGCACCCAAACCGCTTGTTTGTAGCGCCTGCGTAGGTCCGGATGCCATTTGGGGAATCAAGCATCTCTTGCCAAACTCACATGGCCCTAGTATCTTCTGAACTACCGAACCGCACCAGAATTGCGGACATTATCGCCCCCATCAAAGAGTGGCGTCCGGAGCTTTCAAACGCTTCGGGAGTTTAAGTTTGGATAGCAAAGAAAAGCCGCCGAGATGTAAAATATCCCGGGCAGCACAGGAGTTTGAGGAAATGGCCGTAACGAAAGTCTGGCTGGACGAGAGTGAAAATGAATGCACCATGTGCGGGGCCTGCGAAGCCACTTGCCCCGAGGTGTTTGAAGTTCCCGAGAAGATGGTGATCAAATCCGGCGCGAAGTTGGATTTGAAGGATGAAATCGTCGAGGCCGCCGAAGGCTGCCCGGTCGGAACCATCGCCATCGAATACGACAATAGCGGCAAGCGCGACAATCCCATGTGATCGCCGGGCGATTCGCGGATCAGATTCCTGGTTCACGGATCAACGCCCATCGCCTTCCACAATTTGAAAAGCCGGCGCCGCAAGCAGCCGGTTTTTTATTTCCTTTTTGACACAGGCACGAAGACGATTCAGGCAGGGAGAGGATTCAGGCGGAGAGAATCAGGGCGCGAACGATCGCCCGGAGCGCTCGGTTCCGGCGGTCCACGGAAAGAGCGGGACCCAGGCTTGGGACTGCCTGAGCCGGCCCCGGATATCACGTGACATTGGATTCCCGTCCGATTCAGGTGCTGACCAAAACCCAGGAACCTTGGCCCCCTTGGAGGGGAACGACTTGAAATTGGACGTTGTAACCTGACAACCGGACACCCAGATACCCACATCCCAGGAAGCGGTATCGGAAAATTTGCAATTGCTGCCGTCCACAAAATGGGAGTTCAGATTCAATTGGCCCCAACCGTCCCAGGACCGCGTCGGATCGAAATGGGTGCTGTCCCCGGCCCTCCATCCCGGCGGTTTCGGATCCGCGGCCGCATAGGTTTTGAAATGCTTGGCCCAGCGATAGGCGATGGGAACGGAATCGCAGGTGGACGTCACGTTATCGGGATAATGGTTGTAACCCCATGAGATGAACATGGACTTGCCCGCGGCGAAGTCCGAGGCCTTGCCGGTCCAGAACGGGATCTTCATCTCCACGCCGTAGGTCAGCGCGCTCTTCGGGGACTGGGCGGCCACGGCCACCACCCCATTCGGTATGGAAGCGGGAATTTGGAATCGATCCGGAGGCGTGGTGCGATCACGGTAGTAGAGGCGCGGCGTATCCTTGGAATAAATCGGCATCGCCAACTGCACGGTCTTCGGCGAGGTGCCATAGACCAGGCCCGTTCCATCTTTGTTGAAGAACGCAGTGTAATTGTCCGGGCTCCAAGGGGTGGGATCCACGAATACATCGGGAGCATCGGCAGCCCAAAGGTTGGCCACCGTGCATAGGCTCGACGGATTGAAGACCGAGTTCTCGGCGACCAGGAAAAAGAAGTACAAGGCCGTATTGTCGAACGCGGCCAACATCATCACCGAACCCGTTTTCGGAGCCTGGTAGTATTTGGACGGATCCGGATTATTGCGGAGGCTATCGGCGCCGAGGAGGACTATCCTCCGGTAATCGTCAAAGGAAATGCGAGAGGACGCGCCGACCGCATAAACGGCCTTCCAAATCGCATCCGGCTTGCCGTCCACCTTGATGCCGCCATCCGGTACTTTGAAGGCGCTTACCATTTCCGTCAGATACAGCGCGCTGACCTGGCTGGGCAGTATCAACAGGACCGCCAATAGGCCACTGAAAACAATGGCAAAACCCCGTTTTTGGCAGGATATGGCTCGATTTGGGTATGAGTACGGGTTCATGGCGATTTACCGGGATAATCCTGCTCTGTAAACAAGCAATTCCAGGGCCAAGGCCAGCCCTACGCCATTCGCCTCAGCAATCCTACCTACGCCCCAAAATATAATGGGTTTTGAATTTCTGGGCAGCAAATCCCGCTTTGCTCCTGCAATTATTGACCGGTCAGTTTGGAGTTATATTTACACCCCTTGTCCCTAAATCGAACAGGTACGGTCGTTTGCACTCCCTTCTTGAATTCCTGACGGCTGCCCCAAAAACCTATGTGATAAAGCTTCATCGGCGGCAAGATCCCGCCGTAGGGCTGATGCAGGCCGCCAAGGTCATCCAATTGGTTTATGATTGGGCGCTGGAGAAAAAGCGCATCGAAGCGGCATTGCAGGAGGCCGATGTCCAAGGCCGGCATCTGCTCGCCTTGATCTATGTCGCGGAGGATCGCGGCGCCACGGAAACCGAATTGCTCGGATCGCTGGATGGCTTCCCGCCTTCCCAGGTCCTGATGTTATTGGGCAAGCTGGAACAGGAACTCCTGATTTTCACCCGCGATGCCGACAAGACGCGGACCTACCATGGCTTCCGGGAGATGGCGCATGTGGTGCTGCCTTCGGTCCTCAGGGAAAAATGGGTCTCGGGAACGGGAGTGGAATCCGCGAACTGGATCTCCTACCGGCATTTCCTGACTTCGCATCTCTGCCACTTCCTTTGCCAGGTCGCCTTGGGCGCCGTCAAGATCACGCAGAGCGGCGAGATGCACCGCAAGGATCAACAGGAACTCGCGGCCCGATTCTCCTTCGGGGAAAAACTTTCCACCGCCTTGCCGGGAGAGGAAGTGCAATTGCTCCTCCACTTCGCGGCCGCCACCCAGCTCGTCCTCCAGGAAGACGGCCTGCTGTATCTCTCCTCCGAGGGCAAGGCCATCCTCCGCGGCAGCCGCAATGGGGCTTGGCGGCAGTTGACCGAATGGTGGACGGGGTCGCGCGTGCATGGCATGGCCTATACCCTCAAGGCCCTGGCGAAACTCGTGACGGTAGGCGGCGCAGAGGAGTCCGGCGCCCAGGTGGATCCGCCCGGATCGGCCTCGCGCATTTCGCCCTGGGCCAACCTCTACTGGATCTATTCGGGACCGCAACGCAAAGGTTACCTCGACGAGAAGAACGCCTTCACCTGGGAGAACCTGCCCAAGGTCCTCCAGGAGCTGTGGCTATTGGGTTTCGTGGAATTCGGAATGACCAAGGGCCGCATCGGCTGGATCCGCCCGGCGACCGAAACCCTCGCCTTGTTCCTCTCGGATGGCGGACCCGAAGGGACGGAAGCCAATGGCATGGCCGCCGACGCAGCCCCGTCCCATGCCGCGCCCACCCACAATACCGGCACCACCCGGCCCATCAGCCTGCCCAATCTGGAGAGCCTGGTCCCTTTGGATTCGCCCTTCGCCTGGCAGCATCGCCTGGAACTCGTCGGGCATAAGAGCAATGACGAATTCATGGGCCGCTTCCATTTCACCAAGGAGTCCGTGATCCAGGGCCTGCAGGCCGGACTGCCGATGGAGGAATTCACGGAGCTGCTCACCTGGCTCGGCTTCGAGGCGCCCGCGCGCCGGACCTTGCTGGATTGGGCCTCGACCTATGCCTCCACCTTGTTCATGGACGCCCTGGTTTTGAAAGTATCGGACCCGGTTCGGTTCCGCGAGCTGCAGGAGATCCCGCAGTTCCTGGAGCTAGTAACCGAGGTGATACCCAACTACGGCTTCGTGCTCAACCGCCAGAACAAACCCATGGTCAAGGAACTGCTGCAGCACTTCGGACTCGTCCCCGGCGAAGACGCCCGGCGCACTTTGAACCTGGAGAAAGTGGTCCTCTCGTCCACCGGCACGGCTTGGGAATTGGCCGTTCCCGATCCGGGGCAACCGGCCTATCGTGAGTCGCCGGGCAGCATGCGCGCGCCGCCCTCGCTCCCGCAGGACAAGCAATCCGTGGCCACGCGCGAACAGGAGATGGCCAAGCTCGTCGAGACCTTGGAAGAGGCCATTGCCGGGGAGAAAAAGATCGAGTTCAGCTATCCGGCCCCGCTGCCCAAACGCATCTCCCTGCGTCCCCTGCTGCTGCTCAAGCACCGCGATCCGGTGAAGCTCATCGGCATCGAATTGGATTCCGGACACCGCAACGAATACGTACTCGAGAATGTGAAGGCCCTGAGGATCATGGAGTAGGCGGACATGGAGAATACCTTCGTCCACCTGCACACGCATTCCGAGTATTCCATGCTCCAAGCCACCGCCCGCATCTCCGGGTTGGTGAAGAAGGCCGTCGCCTTGCAGCAGCCGGCCCTGGCGCTGACCGACCACGGCAATATGTTCGGCATGCTGGAGTTCTACCATGCCGCCAAAAAGGCCGGCATCAAGGCCGTCCTGGGTTGCGACCTCTACGTCGCCCCCGACCGCCGCCAGAACCGCAACTACGCGCCCAACCAGGCCGTCCACCACAAACTCATCCTCCTGGCCGCCACCGACGCCGGCTATAAGAACCTCCTGCATATCTGTTCCGATGGGTATCTCGACGGTTACCATCAGAAGCCGCGCATCGACCATGAATCCCTGCGCGGCCGCAGCGAGGGGCTCATCTGCCTCACCTCCAACTTCCAAGGCGAGGTCGGCCACTGGATCGTGAAGGGCAACGAGAAGCGCGCCCGGGAAATCCTCGAAGCCTATGCCGGATTCTTCGGCAAGGAGAATGTCTACCTCTGCCTGCAATCGCATGGCGTGGCGGACGAGGAGACCGTGAACCGCCGCTTCCTGGAACTGCATAAGAGCGAGGGCTGGAAGCTCGTCGCCGACAACGACGTCCATTACCTGGAACGGTCCGATGCGGAAGCGCATGAGATCCTGCTCTGCATCGAAGGCGGCCACAAGATCAAGGAGCCCAACCATCCGCGGTTCCCTTCCGACCAGTTCCATATGCGCTCCGGCGACGAGATGGCGGCCCTCTTCGGCGACTATCCCGGCGCCCTAAGCAATACGGTCGCCATCGCCGAGCAGTGCAATGTCACCATCGAATTCGGCAAGCTCCACCATCCGCAATTCCCGATTCCCGACGGCTTCCCGGACGGGGACGCCTTCCTGGCCCACCTCGCCCGCGAAGGCCTGGCCAAACGCTATCCGGTGGTGACCCCGGCCTTGAGCGACCGCCTCGAGTTCGAGCTCAAGGTCATGAAGAACATGAAGGTCGCCGGCTACATGCTCATCGTGCAGGACTTCATCAATGCAGCGCGCGCCATGGACATCCCCGTGGGCCCGGGCCGCGGATCCGCCGTGGGCTCGCTCGTTTCCTTCGCCGTCGGCATCACGGACGTGGATCCCATCCGCTACAACCTGCTGTTCGAACGCTTCCTGAATCCGGAACGCGTGTCCATGCCCGATATCGATACGGACTTCTCCGACAGCGGCCGCCAGGCCGCCATCCAATACGTGGTCGACAAATACGGCACGGATTCGGTGGCGCAGATCGTGACCTATGGCCGCCTCAAGGCCAAGGCCGCGCTCAAGGACGTGGCCCGCGTGCTCGGCATCGATCATAAGGAAGTGGAGAAGCTCAACAAGCTGATCCCCGCCTTGTCCAAAGGCCTGGTCCGTCCCGAGTCCGACAAGAAGCCGGAAAATACCTATGTGACCGATATCGCCGATGTCATGAAGGCCATTGAGGCGGGCGGCGAGCCTTACAAGCAGATGTGGACCTATGCGCTCAACCTGGAGGGCGTGGTGCGCCAGGCGGGCATGCATGCCGCGGCCGTCATCATCGCTCCGCGTGCGGTGGTCAATTTCGCGCCTTTGTTCAGGCAGCCGGATTCCGATCAGGTCATGATCCAATACGACATGACGTATTCGGAAAGTATCGGCCTGCTCAAGATGGACTTCCTGGGCCTGCGAAACCTTTCCGTGATCAAGGATGCTCTGGCGCAGGTGGAGCAGACCACGGGGAAGAAACTCGATCTCTTCACCTTGCCCGAGAAGGATGGGCCGACCTTGCAGCTGCTCGGCAAGGGCCTGACCGTGGGCGTGTTCCAGTTCGAATCCGGCGGCATGCAGGACTATCTCCGCAAGCTCAAGCCCAATGGCATCGAAGACATGATCGCCATGAACGCCCTGTATCGTCCCGGCCCGATGGAATATATCGGTCAATACATTGCGCGCAAGCACGGTATGGAGGAGACGGACTGCTACCATAAGGATCTCGAGCCCATCCTCAAGGAGACCTACGGCGTCATCGTCTATCAGGAGCAGGTGATGCAGATCGCCCAGGTCCTGTCCGGGTTCTCGCTCGGCGGCGCCGATCTCCTGCGACGCGCCATGGCCAAGAAGGATCTGAAGAAGATGGACGAGCTTCGTCCAAAATTCGTCGGCGGCGCCAAGGAACGCGGCTACGATCCCAAGCTGGCGGAAAAGATTTGGGAAGTGCTGGTCCCCTTCTCAAGCTATGCCTTCAACAAATCCCATTCGGCGGCCTATGCCACCATCGCCTACCAGACCGCCTATCTGAAAGCGAATTTTCCCGCGCAGTTCATGGCCGCGAATATGAATTCGGAAATGCAGGACACTTCGCGCCTCGTGATCCTGCTCAACGATTGCAAGAGCATGGGCCTGGACGTCACCTTCCCCAATATCAATGTCAGCCTCGCCAAGTATACGGTGATGGACGGCAAGATCGTCTACGGCCTGGGCGGCATCAAGAACGTGGGCCTCTCGGCGGTGGAGAAGATCGTGCAGGAGCGCGATGCGCATGGGCCCTTCACCTCCATTTTCGATCTGTGCAAGCGCGTGGATTCGCAGTACTTGAATCGGCGTGCCCTGGAATCGCTCATCCTGGGCGGAGCCTTGCCCGATGAGATCCCCGGTAACCGCGCCCAGCAGTTCGCGGCGGTGGAAACGGCGCTGGCGTATGCGCAGTCCTTCCAGCAGGATCGATCCGTGGGACAGGTCTCGCTTTTCGGCGGCGGCTCCTCGGAGGGCGGCGCCACCTTGGACTCGGGCGATCCGCAGTTGCCCAATGTGGATCCCTGGCCTTACAATGAGATGCTCGAAAAGGAGCGCGAGGTCCTGGGCCTCTACCTATCGGGCCATCCCCTGGAACCGTACCGCGCCGAGTTGGCGGGCTTCGTCACCTGCGCGCTCGATCCCGAACGCATCCGCCAGCTGGCCCCGGATTCCAATGTCGTTTTCGGCGGCATGATCACCAAGCTCAAAACCCGCCTGGGCCAGAAGGACAACCGCACCTTCGCCTTCGCCGATCTCCAGGACTTCGTGGGACAATGCGAGGTGGTCTTCTGGTCCGATACCTTCGAGGAGGTCCGGCATTTGGTGGAACTCGATTCCATGGTGCTGATCCGCGGCACCTATAAGCGGAACGAAGAAATGAATACCGCCAAGCTGGTGGCCACCAAGGTGCTGCCGCTCTCCGAGGCCCGCGAGAAGCTGACCCGCAGCGTCCATGTCAAGATGAAGACCGTGGGCCTGCAGGAACCGAATGTGGTCCGCCTCCACGACCTCTGTTCCGAATACGAAGGCGCCTGCCAATTGGTGCTCCACCTCGAAGGCCAGGGTCACCGGGACGTTTCCTTCGTGAGCGAGAAGCTGCGCATCAGCCCCGAGATATCCTTCACGAATTCGCTGACCAGCCTCGTCGGCCCCGACAATGTCTGGCTGAGCGCCAAGACTTTCTGAGACCGGACGGACCGTTTTCTTAGCACGGACGGACCGTTCCCGCCGGCCCCGGGATTTTCGCCCCCATTTCGCGCCCGGCGCACCGGGATTTCCGCCCAAGCATGCCGAGATCCTCAGCAACCATGCCGAAATAGACATAGTATTTCCCAACGGTTTCCGATAGATTAATCCCGTCCGATGGTTCCGGAATTCGGAGCCATCGAGGGGGGCCTGCCGATGCGAAGATTTACCAAAGTATCATGGATGTTACGCCTGGGCTTGGCCGGCATTCTGGCCGCAATGGACTTGGCCGCGGGAGCGGACGCGCAACCGGCACGCAGCTTGTTCCGGACGACCGTCCTGATGAACAACCTCTCCAATCCCACCCATATCGCCTTCCTGCCGGACGGCCGCATCTACGTGCTCTCCAAGAGCGGCGAGATCAATCTCTTCGATCCCAAGGCCGCCGCCGGCAGCGCCGCCGCGAACCATCTCGCCGGCACCGTGAAAGTCTCCAATGTCCGGGAGGACGGCCTCCACAGTATCGTCCTCGATCCGGACTTCGCCGTCAATCGTCGGGTCTACCTGCTATTCGGGACCCTGACCCCCGCCCAGGCCCTAGTGGTGGCCCGCTTCACGACCACGACCACGGGCGATTTGGATATAGCCTCCCGGAAGGATCTCCTCAGCATTCCCTACTCACTGACCAGTTCCGATGAGCACAATACCGGCTGCCTGGCCTTCGACACCCACGGCAATCTCTATATCGCCCTGGCCGACAATACCAATAACTTCTTCAGCGGCTCGACCATCGGCTACTCCCCCCGCGATCCCAAACGCGCCAACTACGACTCGCAGCGCTCGGCCGCCAACTCCAACGATCTGCGCGGGAAAATCCTGCGCATCAAACCCATCCCCTTCCCGGACACGGAGACGCCCGCGATCGGCATCGGCACCACCTATACCATTCCCGACGGCAACCTGTTCGCTCCCAATACTCCCAAGACTCGGCCGGAGATCTATGTCATGGGCGTGCGCCATCCCTTTCGTCTGACCGTGGATCCCAAGACCGGTTGGCTGTTCTGGGCCGAACCCGGCCCCAATGCCACCGCCGACGATCCGAAGCAAGGCCCGCGCGGGTACGATGAGGTGAACCTCGCCAAGTCCGCCGGCAATTATGGCTGGCCTTATTGCGTGGGCAATAATTTCTGCTACCATGAATACGATTATCAGACCAATACCGGCGGTGCGGTCTATGATCCCGCCGCCCTCCACAATACTTCCAGCAACAATACCGGCATCACGGATCTGCCGGCCGCCCGGCCCGCCCTCGTCTGGTATCCCTACAATGCCACCGGCACGGCCTTTCCGGTGTTCGGGAACGGGAGCGCCAATACCTCCATGCTGGGACCGGTTTACAACTTCGATCCCTCCATCGCGTCCCCGAACAAAATCCCGGCCTACTATGACAAGCATCTTTTCATTTTCGATTTCTCCCGCAGCCTCATCCATGCCGTCGAGCTCGATGCGGCGGGAGGAGTGGTGGCGGTGAAACGATTCTGGGATCAATCGGCCGCGAATCCATTGACCAATCCCATCGACCTGAAAGTCGGTCCGGACGGGGCCTTTTACTTCCTCGACTGGGGCGACAACGGAGCCTATCCGGCCAACGCCGGCCATGGCAACCTGGTCCGATTGGATTACACCGGTCCCGTCGATGCGCTCGCTCCTGCCGGCTCCACGGCCCCGGGAACCGCCAAACTCAAGGAATCCTGGCGCATCCTCGCGATATCAGGGGCGGCGCGTGAGATTGGAATACCGGTCCGTGCCGCCGCCGTGGATCTCTTCGACTTGCGCGGGGCGCGGGTGTGGTCCTGGAAGCGCGCCGGAAGCGCCGCCGCTTCCGGCCTGGAATTGCCGGCCGGAGTAACCGGAGTGTTACGGATGCGGATCCGATTCGATTAATCGCGTCTGGCGCTTGCGGCCGCCGGCATCCGTGATCGTGCGCAAGCCCTTACCGGCTCCCTTAATCGTCCAGGTCTTGCGATACTTGGCAGCTTCCCCGAGTCCGGATTGCGGAATTCCCGCTTTCCTTTCCGCGCGGCCCAGCCCGGTGCCCGCATCGCCCTCCAGGATAATCATGGAAAGCCCGTGCCTGGGCAAGGGGAATTCCAGGGTAACCTCCCGGTTAACGGAAGCCAGCGAATTGATGGGCTCAAAAAGCTCCAGCTTCATGGCGTCCTTCAGTTTCACCAGGAGCTCCGGCGTCGGCTTCTGCGGGCTGCCAGCCAGCAGCCATGGGGCATAGGCATTGCTATGCGTACTGTCCACCCGGTAGTGGGTAACCTTTACACGATCGGGAAAATCGGCCGGCAAGGCGACCTGCAACCGCACCGGGACATCGGGGGCCAAAACCAGGTCATCATGGTAATTCCAGATCAAGTTCTCGATCTGGCCTCCCGTCCGGCATGCGATCCCGTCGATATCCGGCTTGCCTCTCACGCCCCCGTTTGCGATGGCATCCATGATTCCATCCAGGATCTTCCAATCATATACGGGTTACCCTTGGGCGTTTTCGGTATAGACGTCGGTGGAACCCCATTTCAAGGACGGCGTGCCGTCACCGGTGTTCAACAGAAAATGGGTCCGAATATGCGGCGGCGTCGCGTTCATCTCACTCACGTCTTTAAGGAGCGCCCGACCTTCGTCCGTGGTGGTGTAATTATCCTCGTCGTAACCGAAATAGGACCAGACCGTCTTCAACGGCGTCGCTATACAACCGTGCCGTCTACCTTGATATTGATTGCGGTTGCCTTTGCGGCCAAGCGGACGCGACTGCCAAAAGACCCAGGTGTAATGCTTTCAGGCGTAGCATGGAGGTAACCTATCGACACCTCGCCTTCCCTGCATGACGTTCCCGGAAATTCGCGTGCGTGAATCCCGATTTCAATCGAATTCCAGCGTTAGCGGCATGGTTCGATGTCGAAGCCGGCATCGGGTTTTTAGGGATGGGGATAAATCCTAGAAACAGAAACGGCCACCCTTTAGGGGTGGCCGTTTGGGCTGCGTGATACAGAGGCAGCAAGGTATACCCTGGCACCGACCCACTCTCCCACGGCAAATGACCGTAGTACCATAGGCGCGTTGAGGCTTAACTTCTGTGTTCGGGATGGGAACAGGTGTGGCCCTCAAACTATAGGCACCAGGGAATTTCATAGGCAATGAGGATTGGCAAGGCCAATCCTTTAAGAGATTGCCGTTGGCAATCTCCACGGGACGGCTGCGTCCTCAAGGGAACTCTTTGGAGAGGCCCCTATAATCTCACTTAACCACCGTTCCCCTCGTCGCGAGGGGCTTATACGCCCCCCCGAGGGAGCGGCTGGTGAACATTGTATTTGGAAGCGCAATAAAGTGTGAGGCATTGAAAGCTGTGCTTCCAATGCTGCAAGCCCATTATTATTTCGTCAAGCTTTCGAATCCTTATATGGAGAGCAGGAGGAGAGCCTTCTTGCGAAGTCTCGTTTCCTGTCAGTCTTACAAGTATTAAAAGCCGCCCGACCTATTAGTATCACTCGACTCCACGGATTGCTCCGCTTCCATCTGTGACCTATCAACGTTGTAGTCTCCAACGGGTCTTTGGGGGGATTAAATCCCACGGGATGTCTATTCTTAGGAGGGGCTTCACGCTTAGATGCTTTCAGCGTTTATCCTGTCCGAACTTGGCTACTCCACGCTGCCCCTGGCGGGACAATGGATACACCAGTGGTTCGTCCGACCCGGTCCTCTCGTACTAGGGTCAGCTTCCTTCAAACATCCAACGCCCATACCGGATAGGGACCGAACTGTCTCACGACGTTCTGAACCCAGCTCGCGTGCCGCTTT
>DAINDC010000087.1:0-16150 GCA_036732085.1 Fibrobacterota bacterium
TTTCAAGCAGAAGACGGCATACGAGATAATAGCATGGGCTTGGAGACCGGCCTGCAATATGCCTTGGGCAGGAATTGCTACCTGCGGCTCAAGTACAAGGAACTGGTTTGGGGCCATGAGACCTTGGGGCTAGTCGATGGCACTGAACATACCCAAGGCATCGACAAGGGCCGCAGCCTCCGCTTGAATTTCGCCTACGGCATTTGACGCCCGCCACGGGCCGCCCGCCACGAGCCGCCCGCTACGGGGCCGCCGGCTGCGGGAAACCGCATTGGAGGCGGGCTGGCGGCCCGTAGCGAATGCGGTCTCAGACCAGGTACTGTTCGAACCAGAGACAAGCCACCCGGGAAATCCGTTCCGTGAGACGCGCCTCTTCGCCCAGCTTGGCCGCATCGGCGATGGTTTCCATTTTCTTCTTGCACGACAAGGCCGCCAGGCATTCCTTGGCGAGACTCGCTTCCGGGCCGTTCTCGTCCCCGGCGATAAGCAAGGTGGGGGCGCTGATGCCCTTCAGGGCGGGGAGCAGAGTCCGGCCGCAACCACGGACGCTATTTCCAGGCGTCGCCGCGAGGCCGCCGTGAATACGGCCCACGCGCCCGGTCCGGAACCGAACAGCCCGATGGGAAGGCCCATGGCTTCCGGCAAATCGCGGACCCAATCGAGCGAATTGTCGAGACGATCCGCCAGCAGCTCCGCATCGAATCCGATCCCTTCATCCTCCTGCCGCCCGATTTCCGTTTCCTCTTCGGTGAGGAGATCCATGATCAGGATCCCGAAGCCATCCTTGGCGAAATAATCCGCCATGTTTTGGATGCGCTGGGTGAAGCGCGGGCGGCTGCCCGCATGGATAAGGAGAATCAGGCCGGCGGCGCCGGAGGGCACCTGCATTTCGGCGTCCAGGATCGAAGTGCCGGCGGGAACTTGCAAGGGAAATCCATCGGAGAACCATTCCTGCATCATCATAGGATTGATCCCTCCTCTTCTCCTCAATAAAATCTCGGCGAGGTCGGGACCCAAAGGAATTATCGACGCGGAGTCAGGCCCGGGCGGGAACGACGGAAAGCAATTCCCTTTCGACGCGGGACGCGATGGGAAAGAGCACTTCCATTTCCAGGCGGGAATGGGCCCGCAGTTTGGCACCCATGGTTTTCATCAGCCAGGCCACGCTCAGATAGGCCTTGGAAGAGGACGTTTCCCCGCGGCTCCCGCCGGAAAGACCGGCGCAATCCATGAAGGCGTCCAAGGTTCCCTTTAACCGCTCCTCCTCCTCGAGCAGGCGCCCGGAGACATGGAGGCTCCAAGCCGGAGGGTGCGGCTCTTCGAACGGAGGCCGGAAGGTAAACCGGAAATCATTGGCGAGCATGATCGGAAAAATGTTCTCCTCCTCCTGTCGGAAATGGACACGGAGCTGATCGGTGAAATCCCCGATCGATTTCGTCAGCGTCCTAAAGACCGTGCCCGTCCCTTCCGCCTCGGGAAAACCCATGTCCAGCAGGTAGCGGATGGCGGGGATGTCGGTATGCATGATGGTCCGATGCTCATCGGTCAGGTAATCGATGAGATGGTAACATGGCTGTTCCTCCCAATGCGTGCCGGGATCGACCGGGGGCAGGTCCGCCAGGTTGCGCAGGAAGCCGTTCTCGTTCAACGCGTGCAGCCTGCAGAAGTCGGATACGGAAGCCTCCTGCTCGCTCCAGGGATCGAGGCCACGTCGGTAAAAAAGATCCAGGGAGAGAGGCCGAAACCGGATGAGGGCGCCGATTTGGGTCGAAGGAAAAAGCCAGTCTTTCATGCCATCCATCGTAACCTCCCCGGGCCGGATCGAACGCGGCGGCAATCGCCGACCTTGCGGCGACAATCGCCGTCCTCGATCCAGCCTACCTTTTAAAATACCCTTTCGGAAAGAAAAAATACCCTTTCGGAAAGAAGGGTGTCTCGCGAGAGCAGGGTTGCTAGTTTGCCTTTTGGAGGCGCCCCTTGATGAGCTCCCTTTTCCCGGAAATTGAGCCCTATCGAACCGGATTCCTGGAGGTCTCGTCCCTCCATCGCCTCTATTACGAGGAGGCCGGCAATCCCGGCGGAACGCCCGTGCTCTTCCTCCATGGCGGTCCCGGCGCCGGCATCAACTCCAAGCACCGCCGGTTTTTCGATCCGATGCATTATCGGATCATCCTTTTCGATCAGCGTGGCGCGGGACGCAGCCTGCCCCATGCCGAGCTCGAGGAGAACACCACCAAGCACCTGCTTGCCGATATTGAGATGCTGCGCCGCAAGCTGCGGGTGGAATCCTGGCTGGTCTTCGGCGGAAGCTGGGGCAGCACGCTCGCGCTGACCTATGCGATATTCAATCCCCGGGCGGTGCGGGGACTCATCCTGCGCGGCATTTTCCTGGGCCGGAGCTGGGAGGTCCAATGGCTTTTCCAGGAAGGCGCCTCCATCCTGTTCCCGGATGCCTTCGAAAAATTCCAGGAGTTGATTCCTCCGGAGGAAAGGGGGGATTTGATGGCCGCCTACCATCGCCTGCTGACCTCGCCCGATCGTCCCACCCGCCTGCGCGCCGCGCAGGCCTGGAGCCGTTGGGAATCCTCGATCTCCAAGCTCATCCCCGACGAGAAGTTCATCGGCGAATTCGTGGCCGACGATACCGCGCTCGCGCTCGCGCGCCTGGAATGCCATTATTGCCGCAACGGACTTTTCCTCCCTGCCGACCACCATATCCTCGCGAATGCGGGCGAGCTCAAGGGAATTCCCTGCCGCATCATCCATGGCCGCTATGACGTGGTCTGCCCGCCGCAATCGGCCTGGGATCTGCATAAGGCCTTGCCCGGATCGGAAATCCGTTTCGTCGCGGACGCGGGGCATTCCGCCACCGAACCCGGCATGACGCATGAGCTGGTGCAGGCCACGCAGGATTTCAAAGTTTTAACGGTCGCTTAGAAAGATATTTTCAAACCAGGGGCATGCCCCAAGGCGTGCGCGCCCCGGGAGGTTGCACTATGCCAAGAGGTGACAAGTCCGCCTATTCGGACAAACAGAAAAGACAGGCCGAGCATATCGAAGAGGGATACAAGGAACGCGGCGTCCCCGAAGAGACGGCGGAGAAGCGCGCCTGGGCCACGGTCAACAAGGTGACGGGCGGAGGCAAACGCAGCGGTTCCGGCCGCGGCCAGAAGGAGAACCGGACATCCTATCAAAAGGGCGGGAAGATCGGCGGAGCCAAGGGCGGCCGGGCCTCCGCGGCGCGTCCCGCCTCGGCGCGATCGGCATCGGCCCGGAAGGCGGCGCGCACCCGGGCGAAATCGAAGGGCTGAGGCCGTTGCCAGCGTCCGGATGGGGAGGTACAATTTCCCCGGATGGACGCCGACGCCGAATCGAATTCCAACAGCCTGGCCCGCTTTCGGGCCATCGCCCGTGCGGCTACCCGCCTGCTGCTGGCCGCAGCCATGGTGGCCGGACTGGATGCATGCAAGGAGGACGCGGCCACTTCGCCCATCGTTCCGGATGACGGGCTCCTGGTCGTCGATTCCAGTTACGTGGTCGATTTCCCCTACGCATCCGCCGCATGTTCCGAGGTCCTGCCCGCCGGATTCGTAAATAGCGACAGTATCCCGTATGGTACGGTAGCATCGGTTTCCGTGGTCTCGCCGGCCTGTTACCATGTCCAGGTCCGCGTCCAGGCGGCGGACTCGCAATTCATCCGGACCTTCGATCGCTACTTCGCCATCTATGGCCGCCGGGACGGGGATAAGAATCGCGGGGTCGAGGGATTCATCACTTGGGACGGCAAGGACGATTCGGGGCGGACCGTGCCAAGGTCGCGCTACCTCTGGCGCATGCAATTCGATTTCGGCGCGGGGATTATCCGCAAGGTGCGCGCGGATATCAGGTTGGACTGAGCGCGGCTGAAGGAGCGCTTGCCGGGGCTAGGCGCGGCTAGAGGCGGCTAGAGGCGGCTAGAGGCGCGCGGTCGCTTGGAGCGGACCGCCCCATTCAACCGGACCGGCTTGCCCTTGCTTCCGGAAACGGCGGGCGAGGCCTTGACTGCCCGGATCTTCGCATGTGACCGGGAGGCGCCCGGCTCCGGCCCCCTTCCCGGACCCGGCCTCCTGATGACCTCCACCGAGCAAGGCGCATGCGCGGCGATGGCCGAGGAGACGCCGCCGAGCAGGAAGCGCTCCCCGGAATTGCGGCCGAGCGATCCGACGAAGATGGCGTCCGCCGCCCAGGTCCTGGCCACATTGATCAAAATCTCGCGCGGATCCCCCAAGAGTACCTCAGGTGTTACCTTAAGGCCCGGCCTGGCGAGCCTGGCCGCGGCAGCCTCCAACCGGACCTCGATCCAGGATGAAAGGGAAGCCTTGGGGCCGGCCGCGGCTTCGAATTCCTCCAAGGCCTGGGTGACAGCGTCCGCGGCCGTCACGGACGCGATGATGCGCACGGCGGCGCCGGTTGGCCAGACCCGGGCGGCCACCGCATCCACCGCGGCCAGGGCGGCCGGGCTCCCGTCGAACGCCACCAGTATCCGCGGAGCCTGACTCCCCCTTCCAATCCGCGCCCGCGCGATCCGCACGTCATGGCTGGCGTGCAGGAGCACTTTTTCGGCCACGCTGCCGAGCAGAAGCCGACCGAGCGCCGTGCGGCCATGCGCGCCCATCACGATGAGATCCGGATTCCAGGAGCGGGCGCGATTGAGAATGCCGCGCGCGGGGTCCGCGGCGAACGCTTCCGCGTGCACGTGCCATCCCGGGAAACGGGTGAGCAGATAACGGCGCGCCCGTTCCGCCGAAGCCATGGCCTCCTCCACCGCCACGAAGGCATTGGCCTGGGCCCGATCCACGGCCACCTCGCTCCAGCCCGAGGGCGCTCCGCCTTTCCGATGCCGGCGGCCCTTGGCCCCGGATTCCAGCGCCGGGCCCGGAAGAAGCGGGCCCGGAAGAAGGGAAACAGGTACGGTTATCGAGATCACAAGCGCTTCCAACCGGGCGGGCAATCCCGCGCGGGCCAGATCGTATAAGGCCCCGTCCCCGCAGACCGAGCCGTCATAAGCCACCAGGATCTTCATTTTCCCATCTTCAAGAAACCAATTGGGGCGCCCGGACGCAAGGTCCGCGATCGCGGACTGGGAAAAGTATTTTACAGGGAAGGGGAGGACACTATGATAACCGGAAAAAGCATCCAGGCCTTGAAGACCAACTTCAGCCGCGAGAGCCTCCGCAAACTCGCGGATGAAGGCGAGGGACAGCGGCTTTCTTTGTTCATGCCGCTTTCCAAGACCGGTCGCGACGTCAGGCAGGCGCCCATCCTGCTCAAGGACATGCGATCGCAGGCCGAATCCGCCCTGGCTGCCGCAGGATGCCGCCCCGACGAGATCAACGACATTCTCCTGCCCGTCAACCAACTGCTGGAGGACACCGAATTCTCCGTGCTGCAAGGGGAAGGCCTGGCCATCCTTTCCTCCCGGGAGAATGCCTCCACCTTTCTCCTGCCCACGGCCCCTGCTCCGATGGTGGAAACGGGAAGGCGGTACATTCTCGATCCGCTCTTGCCGCTGCTCTTCGAGGACGGACGGTTCCATCTCCTCACCTTGAGCCTGAACTCGGTGAAGCTTTGGTGGGTTGATCGCCATCGGATGAGGGAGGTCCACTTGCGTGGGATACCGACCAGTATACGGGATTTCATACAGACTGATAATTCCGGAGCGTATGTCCATTACCATGTCTCCTCCTCCCCCTTGGCCGCTCCGGGAGGCGCGGGCGCAATCCATGGGCATGGCGGCGGCGGAAAAGGCGAAGCCAAGGATCGCAAGCGCGATATCCTGGATTTCTTCCGTCAGGTGGATCGGGGCCTAAGCGAGCTTATGCACGAAAGCGAGCTGCCCCTTATGCTGGCCGGGGTGGAATACCTGATTCCCATCTATCGGGAGGCGAACTCCCTTCCCCGCCTTCTCGATCAGGCGGTGATGGGTAACCCGGAGGTTTCCCTGGAGCAGCAGAGCCTGCATGCCAAGGCCTGGAAGGCCTATCGGGAGTCGCGCGCGCTGGAAAAGGCCCGCGTACTGAGCCTCTACCGGGAACGGCTGGCCACGCCGCAGTCGGTGTCGGGACTCGTCGAGGTCCTGCCGGCCGCCAAGCAGGGGCGGATCCAATACCTCTTCCTGCGGAAGGGCTATCGGCAGAAAGGAGCTTTCCATCCCGAGGACGGGACGGTCTCTTTCTCCGATCGGGCCGGCCCCGGCGAAGAGGATCTGGTGAACCTGGCCTGTATCCACGCCTTGCTGACCGGCGCCAAGGTGCATATCCTGGAACTGGGGGAGATTCCCGAAAAGGCCGACATCGCGGCCCTATGCAGGTATTGAAGACGACTTCAGAGAGACTGAAGCAGGCTTCAGGGAGCCGGAGAGGCGCGCCCGGAGGACTTGATGAGGGCGGCCAGGATGCCGGGTAACGTGCGCGTGTCGAAGGGCTTGGCGACGTAGGCATCGCAGCCGGCTTCCATGGCCTTCTCCTCGTCCCTTTTCATGGCGAAGGCGGTGAGCGCGACCACGGGGATGCCGCGGGTGGAAACCTGCGAGCGCAGAAGCCGGGTAAGGGTGAGGCCGTCCATGCCGGGCAAGGCGAGATCCATGAGGATGAGATCGGGCGGGTTCGCATCGATGGCCGCCAGGGCGGCTTCGGCGTTCTCGGCCCGGTCCACCACATAGCCTTCGCAAGTCATCAGATCGCTGGCGAGCTTGAGATTCACCAGGTTGTCGTCGACGACCAGGATGCGCTTTCCCATCTAGGTTTCCACGGCAGGTTTGGGGAACACCGCGTAGAAGGAACTCCCTTTGCCGGGTTCGCTCGTCACCCCGACCGTTCCCTTATGCAGTTCCACCAGTTTCTTGGTGATGACCAGGCCCAGGCCCGTGCCCGGGTAATGGCGGGCCGAACCCGAATCCAATTGTTGGAATTGCTGGAAGAGCTTGCCGATATCGTCGTGGCTGATACCGATGCCCTGGTCGACCACGGTGAGCCGCAGGCCTCCGAGAGGATCCGGCCAGGTCGAGACAAAAACATCGCCGCCGTGCCGCGAGAACTTGATGGCGTTGGAAACGAGATTGTACAGCACCTGGCGGAATTTCTGCCCGTCGATCGCGGCCACCTTGAGGGAAGGATCCGTCGCGATCCTCAGGACCACGGACTTGCCCATGGCCATGGGCAGGAGGATGTCGCAGACTTCGCGGATGGCCACGCCCACGTGGATGGGTTCCAGGAAGAGTTGCATCTTTCCGGCCTCGATCTTGGCGAGATCCAGCACGTCGTTGATGAGGCGGAGCAGGTGCATGCCTCCGTCCAGGATGTCGCCGAGGTACTCGGCCTGCTTCTCATTCAACGCGCCGACCTTGCGATCGATCAAGAGTTGGGAGAAGCCGATGATGGCATTGAGAGGAGTGCGCAGCTCATGGGACATGCTCGCCATGAATTCGCTTTTCATGCGGCTGGCTTCCAGGATGCGCAGGTTCTGTTCCGAAAGTTCCAGGTTCTTTCTGCCCAGCTCCTCCTGGCGCACCCGTTCCATGGCGATGCCGGCCAGGCCGGAAGCAGTCTCCATCAGCTTGAAATCGAATGCGGAAGGCTCGCCGACATGGGGATAGAAGAAGGCGAATACCCCGAGCACCTGGCCGTTCGATCCCAGGATGGGCAGGGAAGCGCAGGCGCGCAGGCCGTGGGCCAAGGCCTCTTCGCGGCCCAGGACCCAATTCTTGTCGACGGATAGATCGGGACTGACCGATTTCTCGCGCGAGGCGGCGGAGAGCCCCATCGCCCCGCCTTCACCGTCCGGCGGAAAGGCCGGAGCGGCCATGCGGAAGGTCCCGGGAAGTCCGGGCGCCGACGACCAGACCAGCCTCTTGGTCTCCTTATCGAACTGCAGGATGCCGCCTACGGCTCCGCTGCTTTCCTTATCGACATACTGCACCAGGCCGTCCAGGACGTCCTGCATCGGCCAACCGGAGGCGACCAGGGCCAAGGTCCGCTTCTGGCAGGCCAGCAGGATTTCCGCGTGCTTCCTTTCCGTGATATCCGTAATGGTTCCTACGAAACCGATGAGCGAGCCATCCGCCCCCATGTCCGCCTGGGAATTGCCCATCACCCAAACCGTGTGGCCATCGGGCCGGAGCATCCGGTATTCCGCTTTGAACGGGAGATTATTCTCCGTGCATTCCTTCCAGGCCTTGCGGACCCAGTCGATATCCTTGGGGTGGAGCCCGATTATGCTGCTGGCCTTGTCGAACTCTTCGCGCTCCCTCCCGAGTATGCCGCAGAGGTAGTCGTTCACATAGGTGGGGCGTCCCTGCGGATCGGTGCGATACAGTCCCACCGGCGAGAGGGTCGCCAGGGTACGGTAGCGCTCCTCACTTTGGCGCAGGGCCTTCTCGGCCTGCTTCCGGCCGGTGATGTCCCGAATGACGGCCAGGACGGCCGGCTTGCCCAGCCATTGGAAGGGCATGGCGCGGGACTCGGCCTCGAACATCCCTCCGTCCTTGCGCACAAACTTGAGTTCCATGGGCGGGATGGCGGAACCCGCCTCCAGTTGGTGCCGCCTCTCCTTCATGGAATCCCGGGAATCGAAGGGGAAGAAGTCGTGAGCGGGCCGGCCCAGCAATGCATCGGCCGACTCGGCGCCGAATAATTCCACGCCCGCCTTGTTGACGAAGTCGATCTTGCCCTCGGAGAGGATGGCGATGACGTCGGGCGAGAGCTCCACCAGCTTCCGGTACCGCTCCTCGCTCTCTTTCAGGGCCGTCTCGGCCAGGAGCTTTCCGGTGATGTCGCGGGCGAAGCCGAGGGCGCCGGTGAGGGTACCTTCGCGGTTACGGAGGGGCTCGATATGGCATTCGTAGATCCGGTCGGCCCATTTGGAGTGGTAGGTGGTCGGGACGCCGGTCAGGGCGAGCACGTGCGTGGCGCGGGCGGAATCCAGCGATTCGCCGGCCGGGAAAAGCGCTTCCAGGGGTTGGCCCACCAGCTGCTCGGGCTTCAGGCCCAAGGTCGTGAGCCCCGCCCCGGTGGAGGAGAGGAAGCGGAGATCGGCGTCCGTCGACCACAGGAGCGCCGGGATCTGATCCAGGAGCAGGTGCAACCGCGTCTCGTGCTCCCGCAGGGCATCCTCGGTCCTTTTTAGATCGGTGATGTCCAGCATGGCCGCAAGCATGCGTACGGGCTTCCCGCCGTCGCAGCGCACCACATAGCCGCGTTCGTAGATATGGCCGATGCCGCCGTCATGACGCAGGATCCGGTATTCCCGCACCCAGGTGTCGGCCCCGCCGCTCGAGATCTTCCAGAAGGAGTCCACCACCCGCTCCCGGTCTTCCGGATACAGCCGTTCGCTCCAGGCGTCCAGGCTGGGAGTGGTATGCGTGGGGTCATAACCGAAGAGCTGGAAGGCGCGTTCGTTCCACCAGGTCTGTCCGGTCGCGGGCTTGTATTCCCAGACCGCGTCATTGGTCGCCTTGGCGATCAGCTCGAACCTTTCCACGCTCTGGCGCAGCATCTCCTGGGTCTTGCGGTTCACGGAGATGTTCTCGAAAGCCACGCCCATGCGATCGTCCGGTAGCGGGAAGGCCTTGGCCGTGAAGGTGCCGGGGGCGATGCGATCGTCCGCGTACTGGAAGTCGCCCAGGTCCGTGGCCTTCTGGGTCAGGAGGGCTTGGCGGCATTTCTCGATCAAACTTCCGCTGAAGACCGCGGCGGGGAAGATTTCCCGCGCGGTCTTGCCCAGGATCTCCTCCATGGGGATGCCCGTGATCGCCGTCGCCGCTGAATTGGTCGCCACCAGGCGGAAATCGCCCGGATCGCCGCTCTCGCCCAGCTTCCAGATGTAGAGCCCCACCTGGATATTGCGGAAGATGTCGGCGTAGATGCGGATGCGGGACTCGTCCCGTTCCTTCTCGGTTATGTCCATCGCGATGCCGCCGATGAGCCGCTGGCCATTGCGGCCTTCCATGGGAAACTTGACCACCATCCAGGATCGCAGCTCGCCGTCCGGGGCCGCCAGTTTATGCTGGATCTCGACCGGCGTTCCCGTGGCCAGGACCGCATCGTCCGTGGCATGGACCAATTCGATCTCTTCCGTCGTGAGGTAGGTTGTGATGTCGAAGGATTCCGGATTCACCGGGTCCAAGGCGAACCTTTCCGAGTTGGCCCGGTTCGAGTAGATATACCGGTGATCTTCGCCCTTGATAAAGGCCGCCATGGGGATCCGGTCCATGAAGGCCCGGAACCGGGCTTCCATTTCACGGAGGTCCTCCCTCGTCTGAATCTCATTCGAAGCATTCCTGAACACAACCAGGCGGCAAGGCCTGCCCCCGACGAAAAGGGGAAGAGAGGCTATTTCCAGATGATAGATGGCGCCGTCAATGCGATGGAATTCGAGATCCCTGCGCGAAGTGGGAATGCCACTGGCCTCGGCGGATTGCAACCGTGACTCCACCACTTCCCGGAATTCGGCCGCGAAGAAGGATGATATCGATCGGCCCAGGACCCCGGCGGGCGATTCCATTCCCATCAGCTTGATGGCCTCGGAATTAGCGTAGAGGATCTTCGCCTGAGTATAGACCATAACCGAATCGGGCATCAGGTCCAGCAGTTCGTGGAAGGCCTCCTCGTCGCCCAGGATATCCGTATGCGATATTCCGCCCAACCGCAGGAGGGCCGCGACCTGCTTTGCCATCATCTCCAAGGTTTCCATCTGGTCCGGAGTCGGTCGGCAGGGAGACTTATCGAAGAGGCAAAGCCTACCCAGGACGCGGCCGGACAGTTCGGCTATCGGGAGTTCGATTTTATACGGGAGGTCGGTCTCGAAGGCAATAGGACCCAGGGCGCGGTTCCCCAAGTACCAGGAGGCCGCCAAATGCAGCTGCGAACCTTCACCGGTGTAGATGCACGCGGCCGGCGCCCCGCAAAGGCGGGCAGCCATGGCGACCACATCCAGCAAAGCCTGCTCCGCCACATCCGCATTCGATTCCGTACGGTTTGAATCGGATCGGATGGACCCCTTTGGCGGAAGAGGGGCCGTCATGGGAAGCTTATCTCAGTTCTCGAATCGGTAGCCGAGGCCAGGGACGTTTACAATCTTCTTTCCGAGATCCGGCCCGAGCTTGCTGCGCAAGGAGGAGACATGGACCTTGACGGTATGCGAGTCCACGGGTGCAGACGCTCCGTATCCCCAAACGGTATGGTAGAGCTGGGTAGTGTAGACTACTTGGCCGCGCTTGCGGAGCAGGGCGGTGAGGAGATCGAATTCCTTGCGTGTCAGGGCGATGGGTTGGCCCTGGACCATGACCTTCCTGGCTTTCACGTCGAGCGCGAGTCCCTCGGCCTGCAAGACATCGGCGAGTTCCTCGGCGGAGGCATAGCGCCGCAGGACGGCACGCACCTTGGCAACGAGGAGTTCGTTGGAAATTGGCTTCAGGATATAATCGTCCGCGCCTTCTTCAAAGCCCTGGAGCTGGAATTCCTCATCCGTCTGCGCACCGGAAAGCAGGATGACGGGGATGGAACTGGTATACGGCTGCGCTTTCAGCTTTTGGCAAAGCTCGATGCCGCTGGTTTCCCCCAACACCACGTCCATAAGGATGAGGTTGGGTTGGTGGGTTTTCGCCAGATTCGGAGCTTCATTCGGATCCTCGGCGGCAACCACCAGGAAGCCTTCTTCCTCTAGGACGGCTTTCACCATTTTCCGAAAAGCGGGATTGTCTTCGACGATGAGGATTTTGGTACCCGGGCGTACGGCGCTTTCTTGCGTGACGCCGGTGTCGGAAGGAATTTGAGACATGCTAATACTTTCCTTAGTCAAACCACTACCGAAATGGAAAGGAGGAATTGACCCATGGCTTGAGTCTGTCGATGAAAGCTAAATTTAGTTGATCGTATGCACCTACATCAACTTTTCTTAGCGCCGTTCGTTGGACCTGAATCTTGGGCCTTTCCGGCTTGGACCTGACAAGATCGCAAAATAGCTGGACTTAGACCAGCTTAATGGGGAAAATACCTTGCCATTTCGACGATGCAAGGTTTCCCTTCAAAAAAAAACCGTAGTGCGGAGCGCTTCACGCTCCGGTCTTGCCGTAATAAGGTATTTCCAGGCGTGAAGGGGAAGGGTGAATGGCCTGTCCGCGAATGGCTCGCTCCCATTCGAGGACCTTGGCTTCCAAACCGATTGCGGCTTGGATAGTCCCATGCTCGGTTGGAGCGCCCGCGGTTGAAGCAACCGGCATGATCCGGAACTCTCCGCCTTCCAAAGCGGCTACCGGCTCGCCGTCCCGGAACAGGATGCGGTTCTTGCGCGTCGCGGGAACGCGGGGGCCAGGCGTCAAAATGCCTTGCAAGTTGGCGGGATCGGCCGCGCTCAAGGAAATCAGGGCGCCGGATCGATCGCGCTTGCGGATCAGGCGCAGCAGGCCCAAGGCTTCGGGCAGGGCGAATTGTTCGCCATAAAAACCTTCGACGAATCGGCCGCCGCGGATTTCGCCCCGGGCTTCCAGTGTGCGGAAGGCCCGCACCAGATCGCGCCAAGGCGGCATCAGGTTTTCCCGATCCGCGAGCTTGCGGAAGACCACGCCATATCGCTTGAGGAGGATCCGGGCGAGGGCTTCCATGGAAGAGGCATTCGGCGCATTACGGGTTCCCCTTCCGGCTGCCGGTCTCGGCCCTTGGCCGCCCGGCCCTTGGCCGGCCGGTCCTTGTAATTGTCCTATGCCAGGCGGTCGGGGAAGATTACCACGCGGATGTTCCCGTGGTTCGGGCATTCCGGCGGTCGAGCTCGGGGATCTTGATTGTCGCAGGAGCGACCATCGGCCCGACTTTTCCAAGGTGGAGGCGCCGGCCCCGGAAGGTTGCGCATGCAGGAGCGCACGCAGCCCGCGGAAACCATCCGAGGTCAGCCAACCCAGGGATGCGAGTTCGGCGATCGCTTCCCGGGCCTCGGTCGCGGACAGGCCGGTTTCCCACAGGATCTCCCTCCAGAATGAGGCGCCGCGGTTGCGGATATGCTCCAGGACCTTGCGGGCATTCCCTTCCGGTTCCATGGCCTCCCAACTTTCCTGATCCGCTCTCGAACCAAGCGCGCTGGGACTCTCGAATCCTTCCAACCATAGCGCCAGATTTTCCCCTCCCAGGAAGGCGATGGGCGTGGCCTTGACGGGTCCCGGTTTGCGGCCTTCCACGCCTTGGGGATGGACTCCGGGACGGACGCGGCCCCAGATGAAATTGCCGGACAGTCCCTGCAAGTCGAGCCAGGCCGGTTCATAGCCCGACATGCGGGCCGGCAGGATCTCGCTTTCCCAGGCGGCGCAAGGGGCCTCGTAGCCTTCCAGGCGGGCGAGTATGACTTCCACGGCTTCAGGGCCGGACGGTGCGACACCGGACGGTGAAACATCGGACGAAGAAGCGCTCGAAGAAGCGCCGGTGGCCGATGAGGAATCCAGCCCTTGCCAGGAGAACAGGAATCGCAAATAGTCGGATGCGGAGACGGGTTCGATTTCCCTGCGCAGGCGCGCCAGGGTATAGCGATGGATGCGCGCGAGCAGCCGGCGTTCGCACCATTCGATGCCCTCGGAATCGGGAGTGAACCTGCCGCGGAGGACGAAGCCCTCCTGTTCCAGGGCGAGCAGGGCCGCTTCCGTCCTTCCCTCAGGTAACGCCAGGGATTCGGAAACTTGCAGGTTACGTACGGGACCCAGGGATTCCATCCGTCCGCGCACCAGTTCCACCAGCGCCTCTTCCGGCGTCCCGGGGGGCCGGATTCCGAAGGCGGCTCCGGCGAGTCCGGGCAGGCCGGGCTGGAAGGCGATCGCGGATTCCGGCAGGGCGGTCCGGGCCTGGGCCAGGCGTTCGGAGGCGACCCAGACGGGTTCGGGATTCCCATCCGGGCCGGCCGGGAACAAAGCGGCGACGCGATTGTCGGCCATCAGGGCTTCGAGGCAGGCGCGCCAGCCGGGTCCGGCGGCGATCTCCCGATCGGTCAGGAAGCCGGTGAGCATCAAGGCGTCATGGAGTTCGTCGGGGTTACGAGCCTGCGGCCAGGCTTCCGCGCGCACCATGGCGATGGCCTTGGGATCGAGCCGGCCCAGATCGCCGGCCTCGGCGGGGTCGAGATAACGGCGGCTTTGGATGGCCCGGGTGCGGCGCTCTTCCAGGGGCGCATCGTCCAGGAAGGCATAGGGACGGGCGCTGATGATTTCCTGGGACAGGGGAGAGGGTTCCTTGAGATCGCGGGCTTCTAGGCGCAGGCGGCCTGCTTCGATATCGGCGAGCAAGCGTTCCAGGCCTTCGATATCCATGGCTTCGTGCAGGCAGTCCTCGATGGTCTGGCGCACCAGGGGATGATCGGGCACTTCGCGTTCGCCTTGGATGTTCTCGAAGCAGGCCTTCTGATCCGGGAAGACGAGGGCGACGAGATCCTCCGCCGCCATGCGCTGGAGTTGGGGCGGGACCTTCTTGCCGTTGCGGTTGCGTTGCAGCGCCAGGGCCCGCGTGGCATTCCAGCGCCAACGCACCTCGAACATGGGCGCGTCCAGCAGGGCCTGGATGAGGATATGCCGGACCGACCCGGATCGCAGGTATTGGAAAACCTCTTCGAGCGGAAAGCTATGGGTCGCGCCCAGAGACAGGATGATGCCTTCCTCGGTGGCCGCGGCCTGCAATTCGAAATTGAACTTGCGGCAGAAGCGTTTGCGCAACGAGAGGCCCCAGGCGCGGTTCATGCGGCTCCCGAACGGGGAATGCAGGATCATGTGCATGTCCCCCGCCTGGTCGAAGAACCGTTCCAGAACCAAGGTCTCGCGGCTCGGCATCACGCCCAGGGACAGCTTCGCGGACGCCAGGTAATCGACGATCTGCTCGGCGGCTTCTCCCAGTAGCCCCACCTCGCCGGTGAGCCAATCCAGGGCGGCCTGTTTCCAGGGGGCGCCGGGGGCCGAGCCTTCCAGGTCCACGCGCTCCTGTAACACGGAGGTTTCCCCCAGCCGGGCCGAGATTTCCTCGCGCAGCCTGGAGACCGCGATGGAGAAGGCCTCGCTGCGTCCCGGCGCTTCGCCGAACCAGAAGGGAATGGTGGGCGGCTGGCCGTGGGCATCGGCGACGCGGACCGTGCTGCCTTCGATGCGCAGGATCTGCCAGGAATTGTTGCCCAGCTGGAAGATGTCCCCCGCGACGCTGTCGATGGCAAAGTCCTCGTTCACGGATCCGAGCAGGATATTGCCGGGCTCGAGCTTCACGTCATAGTCGAAGGTGTCCGGGATGGCGCCGCCATTGGTCAGGGCGGTGAGGCGCGCTCCCGGGCGGGCGCGCAGGCGATCATTGACGCCGTCCATATGGAGATGGGCGCCGCGCCGTCCGCGCCGGGTGGTGAATCCCATGGAAAGCATCTCCGCAATTTCCCGGAACTCGGTCTGGCTGAGGTCCCGGTACGGATAGGCCTGGCGGAACAATCGGAACAGATCCTCGCCCTGCCATTCGCGCGCGGCGGTCTCGGCCACCATCTGCTGGGCCAGGATGTCCAGCGGCTTGGCCGGGATGATCAAGGTGTCCAATTCCCCGCGCCGCACCGCATCCAGCATGGAGGCTGCCTCGATGAGCTCGTCGCGCGTGAGCGGGAAAAGCCGGCCCTTGGGCAGCCCGCCCACGGCATGGCCCGAGCGGCCCACGCGCTGCAGGAAGGCGGAGATGGATTTGGTGCAGGCGATCTGGATCACCAGGTCCACGGAACCGATGTCGATGCCGAGCTCCAGCGAGGCGGTCGCCACCAGGGCCTTGAGTTCCCCGGACTTGAGGCGCTGTTCGGCGCTGAACCGGCGGTCCCGGGAAAGGCTGCCGTGGTGGGCGGCCACCTTGTCCTCGCCCAGGGATTGGCTGAGGCGATGGGCCACGCGTTCGGCCAAGCGCCGCGTGTTCACGAAGAGCAAGGTGGTCTTGTGCTCGGAGATGAGCGCCTCGACGCGGGCGTAGACCTCGTCCCAGACCTCGTTGGCCATGACGGCGGTCAGCGGCGAATCGGGAATCTCGATCTGGAGATCCATGCGGCGGCGATGTCCGCTGTCGATGATGGAACAGGCGGGGTAGGGATGCGCGGCCACCGTAACCTTGGTGGTAACCGAAACGGAGGCGCTACC
>DAINDC010000088.1:0-16055 GCA_036732085.1 Fibrobacterota bacterium
GCCATGGGGTTCGATTTTCATTCGGCCTCCTGCTTGGAAATAATCTCCTTGGCCTCAGGGCGCAAGGGGCTGGCCGCGAGCCACGCCATTCCCTTCGAATAGGTCCGCTTTGCCGATGGATTGGGGGGAAAGCCAGTCGGATTCCTGCATCTGCCCGCTCTGGCCATACGCCTCCAGGGCGTTGTGATAACATACGGCTTCCACTATGCTTTCCGAAATCCCGGATTCCAACATCAGGCGAGCGGTCTTGGGCACGGCCAAAGGATCGCTCAAGCCCCAGTCCGCGCTCGAATCCACGATGATCCGCTCCGGGCCGTATTGTTTGACGATCTCGACCATGCGGGCGCTGTCCATCTTGGTCTTCGGGTAGATGGTGAACCCCGCCCAGAAGCCCCGCTCCAGGACCTCCCGGACCGTTTCCTCGTTATTGTGATCGACGACCACCCGATGTGGGGCCAGTCCGTGCTCGAGGCAGACGTCCATGCTGCGGGTGGTGCCCTGCTTCTTATTCCGATGTGGCGTATGGATCATGACCGGCATGTCCAGATCGACGGCCAGGGCCAGTTGCAGCCGGAAATATTTATCCTCGGCCGGAGTCATTTCATCGTAGCCGATTTCCCCGATGGCGACGACGCCTTCTTTTCCGGCAAAACGGGGAATGAGATCCATGACCTGCTCCGCCAGCGCCTCATTGTTCGCTTCCTTGGAGTTGAGGCCGATGGTGCAATAATGCCTGATGCCGAATTGGGAAGCACGGAATCTTTCCCAGCCAACCAGAGAGGCGAAATAATCCAGGAAGGTCCCGGCCTGGGTGCGGGGCTGGCCCACCCAGAAGGAGGGCTCGATGACCGCGACGATGCCGGCCTGGGCCATGGCCTGGTAATCCGCCGTGGTGCGGGAAACCATATGGATATGCGGGTCGATCAACTTCAAGGCCTTCTCGGTCATGGCGCGTATGCTCCTGTAGGATGGATTAAAGGTTTTCGGCTTCTCCGGCGAAAGCACCCATGCAGCGAAAGATCAGCGGGCTGAAGCCTCGGCCGGCGGCGCGCCTTTCCTTGATCAGATCCACCAGGATTTGCTTGAGCGCGGCATTGGCGCGTCGATCCAGTCCGACAATCTCATCCAACGGCGAGTCGACGAAGACCGCCTTGGAGATCAATTGGTTCCAGGCGATCTCATCGAAATGATCGGCGGGATAGGGATTCCTGAGCGCCACCGCTTCGAATTGGGATTTGACATTGCTCCGCGCCCCTTCCCGGGCCCGGGACAGATGGTCAAGCGGATTGGGAAGCAAGGGGAGCGCCTTCATCAAGGCCAGCCCTTCCCCCAGGTCCGCAGTCTGGTAGATCAAATCCATGCGATGCGCGGATTCCGGAACCGGCGGAAGGCAGAGCAGCAGGTGGATGCGGGCCGCTTCGTCCAGGGTCCAGTCCTTGGGATTCCAGCCCGGGACCAGGTCCTTGGCCATCGCGAGTTCCCGATCGTCCAGCGCCAGCGGGCCTTTCCCGCTATGCCGCACGGATGAGCTGAAGGCCGCGAAGACGAATTTACTTTCGCAGGGCTGCCGCAATTGCGCCGCGCTCTTCTCCAGCCAGGCCATGGCGGCCGGTTGCAACCGGATGGCAAGACAGTCCAGGATGAATTCCTGCGGGGACATGATCAGACGCTTTTCGATGTGGTGTGGCCGTCTTCATTCGAGCCCTTCCCCGGGAATACCATGATGCCCAGGAAGGCGCCCACGGTCAGGAAAAGGGCCGCGGCGCAAAGGGCGGCCAGGTGGTGATAGAAGAGGATGATTTGGCCCGAGGTCATATGGGCGTTACCTGCGAGAAGATTCATGGGAGGTCTCCGTGAGTGTGCCTTTATTCCATAATACGCAGTTCGAATTGCTTCCTCGAACGTTATTGTTCGACATTTTGTCAGGGTTGGGAAAGTTTGGACCGGCCTTCCCATTTTTGCCATCCCGCTTGCCCATTTGGCAAGATCCGCCCTCCCCATGGGAATGGATCGGCGAATACCGATGCGAAGCTTTATCAAAGCCTTATCTAAGCCTTATGCAACCAAGCCGGCAACTCGGGCGTGGTTCTTGCTTTGACCTTGCTTAGGCTAGGAGAAGAATCATGAAGCTGGCAATTGGGGGGCGAACCTTGGATTCCGGTTGGGAACTGCTGACCGTCGGGCAATTGGTGACCCGCTTCCCGCGAACGTCGAAGGTTTTTGAATATCGTGGAATCGACTATTTTTGCGGGGGACGAAAAACCCTGGAAGAGGCCTGCCTCCTCAGAGGCGTGGACGCCTTGCACTTGCGAAGGGAAATCGCCGCCGTCCTGATTTCCCGCGAGGACGCTCCGGATTCGGAATGGGAATCCCGGAGCCTGACTTCCTTGATCGAAAATATCGTGAACACTCACCATGCGCTTATCCGTTCGGAAAGGCCCCGCTTGACTGAACTCGCGCGCAAGGTGGCGCGTGTCCACAGTCCCCGCCATTATGAATTGAACAGTCTTGCCGATGCGGTGGACCGGCTTTTCCATTTATTGGTTCCGCACCTGGACGAGGAGGAGAAGGGCTTCTTCACGCTCGCCAAGCGCTGGGAGGCGTCGGGCATGAATGTCTCCTTGGTCGCTTCCCTGGCTTTCGAACTGGAAAGGTTGGAGCACGACCACCACGAGGTGAGAAGGCTTCTGGAGTCGATCCGCAGGTTGACTTCCGGTTTCGTTCCGCCATCGGATGGATGCGATGCCTACTTGACGCTCTTCGATGGCCTGGAGTCGCTGGAAGAGGATATCCACCTGCATGTCCATAAGGAGAACAATATCCTGCATGCCCGGATCCTATCCGCATTGGGGAAGGGTACGAAGGCCAAGCGGAAAAGGCCGCGAGACGCCTTCCTCGGGCATTGATGCGGAAGCACGCCTCCTCAGGAGATCCGATGAACAAGTTCGCCGATCAGCCTTTCTTCTGCGGGAGTCCCGCCACCACGGATCGGATCGCAGTCCTGTTCCTGCAGCCCCAATGCAATATGACCTGCACGTTCTGCATCACCGAGGACGGCTTCTCGGCCATGACCCTGGACCAGGCCGTGGCGCTCTTGCGGAAACTGCAATCCGCGGGGATCGGGAACGTCATCCTCGGCGGAGGGGAGCCTTTTTTCTGGAAGCATGGAATCATGGAGCTGGCTGCCATCGCCAAATCCATGGGCTTCTTCGTGCAAGCCGGGACGAACGGCGTGGACCTTCCGGAGGGTTATGAAAACTCTTCCGCCATCGATCGTTACATCATCCCGCTCGAGTCTCCCTCCGCCCTGGTCCACAATTCCTTGCGCCGTCATGGCGCCGGCCATCATGCCATTATCCGGAGCCGGATGGATCAGCTGGGCCGGGCCGGGAAATCGACCACCATTTCCACCGTCGTGACGCGGCAGAATCTCTCCCAACTCCACGATTTGAGCCTGCTCCTGTCGGGATATCAAAGCACGTTCGGAAACCTGCATGCCTGGCACCTCTATAGAATGCTGCCCTTTGGCCGCGGGGGCGCCATGAGCGGCGAGCGCCTGGACGTGGGCAAGGGGGAGTACGATAGGATAAGCGGGGAAGTCCGCCGGGCGGCGGCTGGGCTCCGGATCATCAAGCGTCCGGATATGTTGAATTCCGCTTCCGTGGGTTTTTTCTGGATGGAAGAAGGGAAGGTCCGCTGCCGGGCCCGGCACCCGGAGGCATTCGGAACCGGAGCGCTCGCGGTCAACGGTTCTCAAGGAGGAGGCTGACTTGGATCCCATTGAAATTCTGAGAGCGGAACATAAGCTCGTGGAGGAAATCCTGGACGAGCTGGAAATCATCGGGAAGTTGATACGCATGGACAGGATGCCTGCCGCCGAAGAAGCCCGTGATCTGCTCCGGCTCTTGCGCGAGTTCGTGGACGGATGCCATCATGCCAAGGAAGAAAACCTGCTGTTCCTGCTTCTCGAGGCCAAGGACTGGTCCATGCAGGCGGGAGCCACCATGGCCATGCGGGCCGAGCATGCGACGGCGAAAACCCTGATCGACTCCATGGAACATAATCTGACGCGCCTTTATGAGGACGCGACCGCGGCCTGGTCCTTCGCCCGTGCCTGCGATGCCTATGTCTGGTTGTTGCGCGCCCATATCCGGAAGGAGAACGACTTTATCTTCACCGCCGCCGAGCGGATTCTGTCGCCGGAAGAGAAGTTCCTGCTGGGAGAAGCCTTCCGCTTGGTGGATATTGTGTTCGGAAAAAGCGAAGACGGACAGCTCTTGGGACGGATGCAGTCCGTAACGGCGCTGGCCCGGGCCGGAAGCGCGCTCGTCGGCATCTGACCGGCACTAATGGAAACCATCGCTTGCCAAAATTCTCCGCATCTTGTAAAATAGGATCAAGGTTAGTGAGTGCTCACTAACATCGCTGCTCAGTTGGCGACGGGCCGGAGGACGAATGCAGGAATTGAGCGGGAGACAGAGGGAAATCGTGGAGGCTTCCATCCATCTCATTTCCAAGGGCGGCATCCAGGAGTTGACCATCAAGAACCTGGCGGCGAAACTCGAGCTCTCCGAGCCGGCCCTTTACCGCCATTTCGAGAGCAAACAGGACATCCTATTGGCCATCCTGGGCTTCTTCAAGGAAAACCAGAAGGCCATGTACGCCAGGGTAACCGCGGAGCGACCTTCCCCGCTCAAGGCCGTCGAGAGCATGATGAGGGAGTCGTTCCAAAACTTCAGTGCCAAGCCCGCCATGGTCACCGTCATCTTCGCCGAGGGGATGTTCCAGAACGACACGCGGCTTTCCAAGGTCGTTTATTCCATCATGGACGACCGACGGGAGCAATTCGCCTCCTTGATCGGGGAGGGCCAGGCAAAGGGGGAGATCCGGAAGGATATCGACAAAGAGCAGCTCGCCTTGATCGTCATGGGCTCCATGCGCCTGATCATCACCCGTTGGCGGCTTTCTCGATTCGCGTTCGATCTGGTGGAGGAGGGGGAGACGTACTTGGGCGCCCTTCGCAAGCTGTTGAAATGAGCGCGGAAAATTATCGGACATACGGAACGCATAACACCTGAATCAATGCAGGTATAAATCAAAGCAAGCAGAGGAGATTAACATGCATAACCAAATGAATAAAACGACGGCAACCACCAACGAGAACGACTTGACGGTGGGTCAATGGGTGGCGCGCTATCCGCAATCGGCCCGGGTTTTTGAAAGCCGCGGCATCGACTATTGCTGCGGAGGCAAACGCACCTTGGAGGAGGCTTGCGGCCGGTTGGGGCTGAACGCCGCGGCGCTCCGGGTGGACCTGGGCGTGGTGGTGCGCGAGGCTCCGGCGATACCGGAAACGGATTGGGAACAGGTCTCGGTGGGCGCCTTGATCGATCATATCGAATCGACTCATCATCAATACATCCGCGCGGAGCGGCCCAGACTTACGGCTCTCGCCCACAAGGTGGCCCGCGTGCATGGTTCCCGTCATCTGGAGTTGGAGGAATTGGCCGTGGCGGTGGACCGGGTCTTTCTGGAACTGGAACCGCACCTGGAGCAGGAAGAGACGGTTTTCTTTCCCGCCTGCAGGAAATGGGAGAAGGCTGCCATTGCGGGCGCGCCTGACCCAAGCCTGATCGAAGGGGTGGAGGGTTTGGAAGCGGAGCATGTCGAGCTGGGGCGGATTCTCGAGACCATCCGGAGCCTGACTCACGGTTTCGAGCCGCCGCATGACGCCTGCAATTCCTATCTCGCCCTCTTCCAGGGCCTGGAGCAATTGGAAGCAGATCTGCATCAGCATATCCACAAGGAGAATAACATCCTGCATGCGCGTCTGAGGCTGGCCGGTCCGAACGGGAATAAGATCGGAACCATTGTTGATGCCGGCAAGGCCGAACCGGGAGGTAGCCGCCCCGTTACCTGCTGCGATGTATGAGTGAATCCGTGGAAGCGACGACGGCCGAAATTCAATCGCCGTCGCTTTCCTCCGTTCGTGAAGCCGGGTTTATCCGGCCCGGTACGATCTCCCCGGGACCAGCAGGATCATCGGCATGAAGATCCGGGCCCAGATGCCCAGGGCCGCCAGGGCGAAGGCCGAGGCTATCGCCAGATGCAGCCAATGGCCATGCGTCCAGATGTCGGTGGAGACCCGGCTGGCCAGCGCCAGCAGGATCAGCGCACCGTAACCGAGGGATTTCTTCCGGTGTTGATCCAGAAGTTCCATCCGGCCGCCATGGGCGGACATGACCCGGGCGGCGATGGAAAGCGTCAGCCAGAGGAAGCCGGGAATGAAGACGAGATGTTCCCAGGCGATAAGGTAGGCGGGAAGGAAAATGGGCATCAGCATCCCCGCTCCCATCGCCAGCAGGGAAATGCGCGCCGCGGCCAGGTAGGCCGGAAGTTTCCGGGTAATCCCCAGCAGCCGCAATTGGCCCAAGGTGAACCAGGCCCAGACCGCGGTTCTCAACAGGTAGGCGAGTCTCAGGGCGAGAGTGCCGTTACCGAATGCGGGCGCGGCAGCCTCCAGGGCGAAGCTGGCAAGCAGGACCGCGCCCATGGTCAGGGGAATCAGGATGGGGCTGCCGGCCTGATTGCGCAAGGCCTGCGGGTTGATCACGGCGTTTCCGAACAGCTTGGGCAGCAGAAAGCCCCCGATCCCCAGGATAAGCAGAAGGGGGAAGGCTTGGTACTGGAGCAAGGTGGAGGCCCGATACAGGCCGGCCCCCGTAACCTGGGTGCTAACCAGGATGCGCATCACGGTCCCGATCAGATCCGCGGCCATGGCCATGGGGATGAACAGGAAGGTGGAAGGCGGGGAACCTTTCCGTTCCGGCCAGCGACGTACGATGAAGGCTAGGAAATTTCCGATGAGGAGCAGGTGGACAACCTGGATGGCCGTTTGGGAATGCGGGGCATTGACCCAGACGCAAACGGAGAGGGCAATAAGGCCAAGTGGAAACAGGGTGAATTGGAACCGGCCCAGGGGCCTGACGCCCAGAATCTTAGGCAGCATGGTGGTCAGGAACCCCAGGATGAAACACAATAGGAATCCCTGGATCTGGAGGATGGCATGGCCCTGGCCGGGATATGGAAAGGCCTGCGGCCATAAGTAATACGGGATCCAGGCGCCGATTCCGATGGAGGCCAGGACGAATCCCAATGGAAAGAGCAAGCGGAAGGGCTCCTGTTGGAGTTCCTCCCAGGACCAGGGGATGAGTTTATTCGACGGGCTATTTTTCATGGATGTCTCTCAGGGTACGAAGTAATTAAGACTATACAAGTATTAGGAGTCATGGTAGGCATGTATCTTGAAGTATTATGTTAGGCCATCATCCTCTGCGAAATAGGAACCGCCATGCATTATCTGTATCTGATTTCCGTTTGGATCCATATACTCGCGGCCATGGTCTGGATAGGCGGGGCGGCCTTACTGGCCATGGTGTTGGTGCCGACCTTGCGACAGCCGGAATACAAATCGATCTCGTCCGCCGTCCTGCATCGGGGGGCTTTGAGGTTCCGGACTATCGGCTGGGTGAGTTTGCTGACTCTCATCCTGACCGGCATATTCAATTTGCACTTTCGCGGGTACACGTGGGCGAATTTTTTCAGCGGCGCCCTATTCGCAGGGCCGTTTGGCCACGCGCTGGCGGTGAAGCTGGGCCTGGTGGGCTTCATCCTATGCATCAGCATAACCCATGACTTTTTCCTGGGACCGCGCGCCGCTGCCGCGATTCTCAAATCCCCGGATTCCCCCGAGGCCAAGCATGGCCGCCTCATCGCGTCTTGGATGGGAAGGACGACTTTATTGTCTGCCTTGGCTGTGGTCGCGGTGGCCGTGATCCTGGTGCGCGGTTGGCCCGGTTGAGGGAGGACCGGGAGCCGGTTGCGCCTTCCGGGGCCCAAAAAAGCAGGGGCAGATAGATGCCCGCCCATAGTATCAGGACGGAAATGGCGGAAGCCGCCGCCAATCCCATCAGCATCCAGTAACGTCCGACCCACAGGTCCGAGGAGACCCGGGCGAAGATGGCCAGGAACCGCAGTGACCGCATCGCCTTGGCCTTGAGGGGATGGTTGAGGAGGACGTCCATCCGTCCCCGGCGGGTTACGATCAGATGGGCTGCGGCGCCGATGGTGAACCAGAGGAATCCGGTGATGAATATGATATGTTCCCACGCCAGCAAGTGGATGGGGATCGTTATGGGCATGGTCATTCCCACCCCGGTGGCGAACAGGGAACCGCGAATGGCTTTCAGGTAGGTAGGTAGCTTGACTGTTACCTTGTGGATCCGAATCCGCCGGAACAGGAACCAGGTCCAAACCCCGGCCCGGATCGCATAAGCCAGCCGCAAGGGCCCGAAACCGTGACTCGCGGTTTTACCCCAGGCTTCGATCGCATAACTCGCCAGAAAAAAAAGCCCCAGACCGATGGCCGCGGCGGACTCCCATCTCCGCCCCGCTGATCCTTTCCCGGTCCCGACGGATCCAATTTCGGTGCCGAATATTCCGGGCAGGAAGATGCCGCCCAAGCCCATGAGCATGAGCAAGGGGAAGGCTTGGAATTGGAGCAGCGCCCCGGCTCTCGCCCAAGCCGCTCCCAATGAACCGGTCGCCGATCCGATTCCCAGCAAGGTGCCAACCAGGTCGGCGCCCAGGGCTAAGGCTATGAAGGGGACGGCGGTCGCGGCCAACTTCGGTCTTGGGGAACCCGGTCGAAATCCGAAGATCAGAAAGTTGGCGATCAGGATCAGATGCACGATCTGGCTTTCCAGGGTGGCGTGGAACAGGGCCAGGACCAGCAGGACGGAGATGCCGATGGGGAAGAGCGCGAAAGGCCCGGGACCGATGGGTTTCGCACCCAACTTTTTCGGGAGCAAGGTGCAGAGCATTCCCATTATGAACGACAGCAGGAAGCCTTGGATCTGGATGACGGCATGGCCCTGGCCCGGAAAGGGCAAGGGTCGCGGCCACAGGACATAGGGAATCCATATTCCGATTCCGAGTATGCCAAAGCCCAGCCCCATGGGAAACAGAATCCGGAAGGGCTCCCGGGAAAGCTTCTGCCAAGTCCCCTCCGGGGCCTTAGTCAAGTCCATTGCAACCATGTTTCCTTACATAGCAATGACTAGACCATCGGGCCAAATCGCCGCTTCACCCGAAGGCGGATGAATTTTCGACCACCCTGGTCGCCGCTCGGGAGGCGGGGAGGGAAGTAAGGGATTTCAAATCCTATCGGTTTGCCAAATTGCCGTGTGGCTTTGCCATCTTGCTCTTTTCGGCTACTGGAAATAAACCTATACGAGAGTAAGAGGGCGGCTAATACGTCCATATCGCCCTTTTCAATTTTTGCGCAGTCCGGAAAATTACGGCATCATAATTGCAGCAATCTGATCAATAGATAAAAATATCCATTGAGAGACCGCGATTCCAAAATTGTGATCCCAATGACGAGAAAGGGAAATCATGCGTAACGAGAAATCCAAACGAGTCCCGAGCAAACTGAAAATAGGGGCGACGACCCTGCTCGCGCTCGGCCTGATTCTGAGCGGCTGCGGAAAAAAAGAATCGGAAGAGACCGGCACCCAAGGCAAGGCGCAGGAAAAGCCCGCAGCCGCGACCGCGCCTTCCGGTCCAGACAAGGGCATCGGCCCCATCCAATCGGTTGAAATCGGATCGCTGGACATGGCGCTGGTCGCCAAGGGCGAAAAGCTTTTTTCGGGCACCTGTTCCGCTTGCCATAAACTCGATCAACGCTATGTGGGACCGGCCCTGGCGGGGGTCACCAAACGGCGCACTCCCGAATGGATCATGAACATGGTCTTGAATCCGACGGGGATGACCGCGAACGATTCGATCGCCAAAGACCTGTTAGGCACCTATATGACCCAGATGTCGGTCATTGCCACGCAGGAGGATGCGCGCGCGGTACTCGAATACTTCAGAAGCAAAGATGGCATTTGAAATGGGACAGGCAGTTAAAAACGCACAAGGAGAAAAAATGAACGACCAACCCTCCATCCGACTATTGGCGATGGGGGTCGCACTCATGGCGACCACAATGATGATGGCCTGCGAGAAGCAGGTGACCCGGAAGCCCGTCTCGGGTATTTCCGATAATGCCGCCGAAAGGGTTTACGTGAAACCGGGAACCCATGATGAGTTGTACGGGATTTTCTCGGGCGGTTTCAATGGCCAGATATCCATAGTGGGCCTGCCGTCCGGCCGCACGCTCAGGGTGATTCCCGTATTCTCCCAGAACCCGGAGAACGGCTACGGCTACTCCGAGGAGACCAAGGCCCTGCTCAATACCAGCTTCGGATACGTGCCTTGGGACGACGCCCATCATCCGGAACTGTCCCAGACCAATGGCGAAGCGGATGGCAAGTGGGTTTTCATCAACGGGAACAACACGCCCCGCATCGCCCGCATCGACCTGCGCACCTTCGAGACGGTCGAGACGATCGAAATTCCCAATAGCGCGGGCAACCACAGCTCTCCATTCACCACCGAGAACTCCGAGTACCTGGTCGCGGGCACGCGCTTTTCCGTCCCCATCCCCCAGGCCAGCGTGCCCATCAAGGACTTCGCCAAGGACTTCAAGGGCGCCATGTCCTTCGTCTCCGTGGACAAGACCAGCGGCCGCATGGCCGTCGCCTTCCAGATCCTGCTTCCCGGCTTCGACTACGACAAGGCGCATTGCGGCAAAGGCCCTTCCAAGGACTGGGCTTTCTTCACCACCTACAACGTGGAGCAAGCGCATACCTTGCTGGAAGTGAATGCCTCCCAGCGGGACAAGGATTTCATCGCCGCCATCAATTGGAAACGCGCCGAGACTTGCGTAGCCCAGGGCAAGGGCCATGAGGTGGACGGCCTCCATTACGACAACTACCTCGATGAAAAGACGCAGACCGCGTATAGCGATGTCCGTAAGAAGGTCAGGATGATAACCCCGGCGGAATGCCCGGACATGGTGTACTACCTGCCCACCCCCAAATCGCCCCATGGCGTGGATATCGATCCCACCGGCGAGTATATCGTCGGGGCCGGCAAGCTCGCCAGCATGATTCCCGTGCACTCCTTCTCCAAGATGATCAAGGCCATCGAGAACAAGGCTTTCGACGGCGAAGCTTACGGAATCCCGGTCCTCAAATACGATCAGGTCATCGCCGGGGAAGTGAACAAGCCGGGCCTGGGCCCGCTCCACACTGAGTTCGACGGCAAGGGCAATGCCTACACCACCATGTTCATCTCCTCCGAAGTGGTGAAGTGGAAGCTCGGGACCTGGGAAATTCTCGATCGGATCCCCTGCTACTATGCGCCCGGCCACCTGATGATCCCGCTCGGCGATACCAAGAAGCCCTACGGCAAGTATATGATTGCCTTGAACAAGATCACCAAGGACCGCTATCTGCCCACGGGCCCGGAGCTCACGCAGTCTTCGCAGCTCTTCGACATCACGGGGGAAAAGATGAAGCTCCTGTTGGAATTCCCGACCATCGGCGAGCCCCATTATGCCCAGGCCGTTCCCGCGACCTTAATCGAACCCAATAGCGTTAAGTTTTACAAGCTCGACGACAACCACAATCCCAATGCCATCCATAGCGAAAAGGAAGCGCGCGTCGAGCGCAAAGGCAAGACGGTCCATGTCTTCGCCTCCGTCATCCGCAGCCATTTCGTGCCGGACAATATCGAAGGCGTGCAACTGGGCGATACCGTCTATTACCACATCACCAACCTGGAACAGGACTGGGACGTGCCGCATGGATTCGCGGTCATGGGCGCCCAGACCTCGGAACTGCTGATCATGCCAGGCCAGACGCGCACCTTGAAGGTGATCGCAAACCGGGTCGGAGTAGTCCCCTTCTATTGCACGGACTTCTGCTCCGCGCTTCACCAGGAGATGCAGGGTTACCTGCGGGTTTCCCCTGTGGGCGAGAAGGTGCCGATCTCCTTTTCCACGGGCGATCAGGCTCCGGTAGCCGCGATATAACCAAAAAGAATCGAAGGGAAGGCGATTGACATGATTCTCACCAATCCAAAACCGGAACCGAAAAGGAAGGGAGCCCAAAAGGTTAGCTCCCTGATCCTGGCCTTGGCGGGAATTTCCTTTTTCACCTCCCTTTGCTTTCCCATCTGGCATATCAAATTGGAGGCGCCCCAATATCCCGAGGGCCTGGGAATGTTCATCTGGCCCAAGACCATCATGGGCGAGAACCCGAATGACCTCGAGATCATCAATGAACTGAACCATTATATCGGCATGAAGAAAATCGTCCCCGCGTCGATTCCGGAACTCCGGTACATCATGCCCTTGATCATTTTCTTCGGCATCGCTTCCTTGCTGGCCGCGATCAGCCCGGGCATCCTGCCAACGGCCCTGCTGCTGGGAGGGCTGTCCCTCGCGGGCGCGGCAGGGATGGCCGATTTCTGGAAGTGGGAATTCGACTACGGCCATAACCTCGATCCCATGGCGGCCATCAAGGTTCCAGGCATGAGCTACCAGCCCCCGCTGATCGGCGAAGCCAAGCTTCTCAATTTCCTGTCCATCTCCTGGCCGGCTCTGGGCGGCTACCTGCTGTTTGCGGCCGGTATCCTCATCGCGATTTCCCTGGCCCTGCTTTGGGCCGCAAAGGCCGGCTTGTTTTCCAATCGCTGGTTTTCCAATCGTTGGTTTTCCAATCGTAAAAGACGGCTGTTCAAACGTGCGCTCGTCGGCTCCACGTTGTCGATGCTCGCCATGTTCGGCTTGGGACTTTCCGGATGCGGCAAACCCGGTCCCGCACCCATCGCCTGGGGGGAAGACGCCTGCCATTTCTGCAAGATGACCTTGGTGCAGAAAGGCTTCGCGGCCGAACGCATCAATGCGAAAAGCAAGATCTACAAATACGATTCCATCAAATGCCTGCTGGCGGATATCAAGGCGCGGCCGCTGGGAGCGGATGAACAGGTCTATGTCTCCGACTGGAGTAGGCCGGAAGCGGAAATGCTGACGGCCCAGACTGCGGTCTTCCTCAAGGGCGGAAGCATTTCCAGCCCCATGGGCAGCGCTCTGGCGGGATTCGCGGCCAAGGATTCCGCCTTGGCCTTCCGGGAACGTATCGGTGGTGAAATCATGGAGTGGGAGCGACTCCCGAGCCTGTGATGTCCGCCTCGCCCCGAGCGGGTTTCTGGCCCCGTCTTATCCTCGTTACCTTGGCGGCTTCCACCGCCACCTTGACGACGCCCACTCCTGCACTCCCGGCCCATAATTCCATCTTCGCAGCCGATACCCTCGGAGTCGGCCCTGGACGTCCCTACCGAACTTTGGAATCGGCACTTGCGGCCAGCCGGGACGGCGATGTGGTACGGGTGGGCCCCGGCGTCTATCCGGAAAAAGGCTTGATCGTCAAGACGCGCGTCTCGATCCGAGGGGAAGGTTGGCCCGTCCTCGATGCCGAGGGAGGCGTCACCATCCTGGACATCCAGGCGGCCGGAACCGAAGTCACCGGACTGGTCTTCCGCAATGTGGGCGTGAGTTATCGTAAGGAGAATGCCGCCATCTGGATCACGGAGGCGGCGGATGTGGTCATCGCGGGCAACCGTTTCGAACGGGACTTCTTCGGTATCTATGGCGCCCATGTCCGTCGTGCTCTAATCAAGGACAACGTCCTCCAAGGGCAGGGAGGCAAGGAAATCGCCAATGGCAACGGGCTGCACTTCTGGAAATGCGACAGCATCACCATCGCGGGAAATGTCATAAGCGGGCATCGGGACGGGATCTACCTGGAATTCACGGTTAACACCGTGGTTACCGGCAATACCTGCGAGGCCAATATCCGCTACGGTCTGCATTTCATGTATGCCAACGGGAATTCCTATCGGGGAAACACCTTCCGCAACAACGGGTCCGGGGTGGCGGTGATGTACTCCCACAAGGTGGATATGCGCGAAAACGTATTCGAGAACAATTGGGGCGCCGCCAGTTACGGGCTCCTGCTCCTTTCCATTTCCGACAGCCGCATCGAAGGGAACCGTTTCCAGAGGAATACCGTCGCCATTTTCGAGGAAGCCACCGACCGCATGGAAATTTCCGGGAACACCTTCGTGGCCAATGGATGGGCTTTGCGCGTCAACTCCGATTGCAATGCGAACGCATTTTGCCGGAACCGGTTCCAGGGAAATACCTTCGACGTGGCCATCAACCCCAGCGCCGAAAATACCAATACCTTCCGGGGTAATTCCTGGGATCATTACCAGGGTTGGGATCTCGATCACGACGGCATAGGCGACGTTCCCCACCGGCCCGTGGAGCTGTTCCCGGCCATCATGCAGGAGCATCCGCAAGCCATGGTGCTCTTGCGCAGCCACTTCGTCACCTTGCTCAACGTCTTGGAAAGATTGTTCCCGACCTTGTCCCCGGCCACGCTGGAAGACCGCGAACCGGTGGTCGAGGCCTCCAAGCCCCATCGGAAGGCATTATGAATACAATGCGGAATCCAATTCAGAAACCAACGCAGAATCCTATGCCGCTACGCGTCGATAATCTGCACAAGGCCTATGGCCGCAAGCAGGTGCTGGCGGGCTTCTCGCTGATTGCCAAACCCGGAACGGTCACGGCCATTCTGGGATCGAATGGCAGCGGCAAGTCCACCTTCATGCGCTGCCTGTTGGGCCTGCATGTGTTCCAGCAGGGACGCATCGAGGTGATGGGGGAGGATGTCCGCCGTGGCCCGCAATATCGCCGGCATATCGGATACATGCCGCAGACCCCGAGCTTTCCCGAGAACCTGACGGTGCGGGAAATCGCCAGCCTGGTCGCGCAAGTGCGCAAGGTCAAGCCCGATTTCGAGCGGGGCGGGGAATTGGGCGTGCAGGAATTCCTGGATCAGAAATGGAAAATCCTTTCGGGCGGGATGAAGCAGAAGGTGAATGCCATGCTGGCCGTCGCATTCAATGCGTCGCTTCTGGTATTGGACGAACCCACGGCCAGCCTGGACCCGGCCTCGCGGCTGCGCTTGGTGGATCTCCTCAAGCAGGAACGGGAAAACGGAAGGACCATCCTTATTTCCACCCACCTCTTGGGCGATTTATGGGAGCTGGCGGACCGCCTGGCTTTCCTTCGCGATGGCCGGGTGCATAGCCTTTCCGCCGATGAGATACCGGGCAAGGGAACCGATATCGGTCTGTTCGAACGCAGTGTCGCCGAACATCTGGAAAACAAGGCGGGGCTTCGCATCGGGAGGGCGGCGGCATGAAAGCGATATTGTTTTTCTGCCTGCGGGATCTGCTGCGCAGCCGATTCATCGCCGCTTATTTCCTGTTCCATCTCGCGGCCGGATATGGACTGATGTATTACGCACCCACCAGCTCCGCCGGCTTCGGCGCCTTGCTCAGCCTGGTTCTTTTTCTGGCGCCCCTGTGCGCGATCGTTTTCGGCACCCTGTATTTTTATCAGGCCCGCGGCTTCCAGGAACTGATGCTGGCGCAGCCGGTCAGCCGCAACGCTTTGCTGGCAGGACAGGGATCGGCCCTGGCCTTCGCCCTGAGCCTGGCCTTCGCCTTGGGATTGGGAATTCCCACCTTGGCCGCCGGTTTCCGCAGCGGCTCGGATTTGCTGATGCTGGCCCTTTTCCTGGGCGGAGGCATCCTGCTCCATCTCTGCTTCCTGTCCCTGGCTTTTCTGATCGCGCTCTCCGTGGAAGATCGTCTGCGGGGTTTTTCCGCCAGCCTGATTCTCTGGTTGGTCCTGGTCTTCCTTTACGACGGGGGCCTGCTTTTCCTGCTGACCCATTTTTCCGATTACCCTCTCGACCGCTTCACCATCGGCGCGATACTCCTGAACCCGGTGGATCTGGAACGCATATTGGTGCTCATGCAATTGGATGCATCCGTGCTGCTGGGATATACGGGAGCCATCTTCCGGCGGTTCTTCGGGACCACCTATGGTATCGTGGCGGCCTTGATAGCCATGAGCCTGTGGGTCATCCTTCCCACCGGACTGTTCTTCCATCGGTTGGCGAAAAAGGATTTTTAGGCCGAAGTTCCTAGCCTCCCCGCCTCTATCAACATAGTCAACATAGCGT
>DAINDC010000089.1:0-1071 GCA_036732085.1 Fibrobacterota bacterium
AGTCTAGGCTTCGTGATGGTTGCAAGTCGCCATTCCGTTGCGGCATGTTCGCTGAGGCGTCGCTTTTTTGATTGCTGATGCATCGCATTTTCCTCCTCTTTGATCAAATCCATTTCGTTCCGGATACGTTCCGCTACTCGCTCACAAATTGAAGCGCTTTGTAACGAGGCCTCCGAAAGCGTGACCACAATCATGGATATTTTTTCCGTCGAAGCCTGTGGATCCGGTCAAGAAACTCCGGATCCGAAAGGAAGGAAAATATGCCCGGACACGAGGAACTCAAGAATAGCGCGAATTGGCAGAGCCTGCTTTATAACCGGTACCATCAGAAGGTTTTCGGTATCTGCCTTTATTTCCTGAAGGACCGAGAAGAGGCCAAGGACGCCTCCCATGATGTCTTCATCAAGGCCTTTCGGGCCTGGGGCGATTTCGAATGGAAATGCGATCCTCTCACCTGGATCGGAGCCATCGCCAAGCATGATTGCTTCAGCCGCATGCAGAAGAACCGGAAGCAGCTCGATCGCCGGGCCCAACTGGCATTTGAGGAGGAAGCCAGCATTTCCCCCGAGCCCGAGGAAGAGATGCTGCTTCATCGTATGCGTCTCGAGAAGGTGATGCCGGCCGTCCGGGGCAAGCTAAAGGAAATCCTGCGTCTCAGCCTGGAACAAGGCCTCAACCATCGTGAGATAGCCGTTCGCATGGGCGTGTCCCGCGTGGCCATCACGCGCCGCCTGACCCGCTTCAAGCGTGACCTTCAGGTCTTGGCGCAACCCAAGGAGAAAGTCTTCTTCCAGGCCCCGGCCTTGGCTGTGGAAGCAGTTAAGAAGGCGATGCCGGCGGTCGGAAACCAGGTCGTCCCGGGACGTCCGAAACTGCATACCCATCCCAAACGCCCGATAATAACCAAGACCAGAGGCTCTCTGGGCCAAAGGGTACCTACAGCCACGACACGCAACCTTTCGGCCCCAATCCCGTCTACCATGGCATCGGAAGCTGTCACCAGACTCCAAGCGGCTTAATGGTTTTGTAAGTGGGATTAGGTTAATGGAAATACAGCGGCCGGGAAACCGG
>DAINDC010000089.1:1081-3152 GCA_036732085.1 Fibrobacterota bacterium
GGAACCCGGCCCTGCTGCCAGCCTTGGCTGGCAAGGAATCAAACGCGATCGATTAGGGATGCTTGATCAACAAGAGGTGTCCATTGCGGACCTTGATCGCAGCCAAGTGACTCAAAACCTGATTGTAGAAATCCTTGTCCTCCACCCACTCCGCCGGATCCACTCCGCCTTTGCGATTGATGACCGACATGGGCGCGTCAACACCGTTCATCGTGGCGGAAATCGGGATCAGGTTGACTTGGTCCTTATCGACGGTGGCATAGCCCTTCATATCGGAATTGAGATAGCCCTTCACATGCAGAACCTTGGCCAGCAAGGCCAGGATGCCTTGCAGATGGGTGGCAGGGAGGCTGTTCCGGACCACCAGCAAGGTATCCTGCAAGTCCACATGGTAATCGAGATCGAGCGCGGATAAAGTCTTGCTCGTACGAATCAGGTGGTTGAGCTCCTCCACCGACAACGAAAGGGTATCGGTGCCGCCGACCGTGAAAAATCCATGCAACTTGGCCAGGACCGCGGCTTCCGCCTCCGGGGACTTGGGAATGGTTACGAGTTCCATCGGATGCGGCGAAATGAAGGCCCGCAATTGTTTATACTGCATGGCCAGCAAAAGGGTAAGGATGATGAGCAGGAAGCAGGGAAGGAAGATTATGAAGATTAGGAATGAGCCCTTGAAGAAGGCTGGGTCGGACCAGCCTTCTCGGACTACGATTTTTGGAGGCAAGGGATGGATCCCCGGAACCGGCCTCCGCTTAGCGGGCGGGGGCGGGGCTTTCGGAACCGGCGCCATGGGAAGCCGCAGCTTCGGACTTCACCGGGGACACGAAGTTGATCTTCTGGGTGAAAGTCGGATCGACTTCGCCGCGGAAGGAGGTATCCGCCCAGGTGAAGAGCACGAAGATGAGCAGGAAGACGAAGTTCGATAGGAAGATGGTGACGTTCAGGAGCTTATGATCATACCGCAAACCCATGAGGAACAGGGCGATGACGATCCCCATCATCAAGGCCGTCAGCATGATTACGCAGGTCTTGATCGCATGCAGATCAAGCCAATCGAGGGCGATTCCATCCGTCGAAATGCGGGCTATGCCCACCATTAAGGCGGACAGGATCAGCAATCCGATATAGGTGGCGATTATGGTGGACTTGGGAATCGAGTGTCCGGGCTGTTCCATGGTTGTCATCCGATGAGATAGAGGAGGGGAAAGAGAAAGACCCAAACCAAGTCGACGAGAGCCCAATACATGGCCGCGTTCTCAATCGGGGTGAAATAGCTGCGCGTGAATTTGGTCTGGCCCGAGCGAACGAGGCACCAGATCATCAAACCCATGCCGATCAGGACGTGCAGGGCATGCAAGCCGGTCATCACGAAATAGAACCCGAAGAAGATATGCACGAAAGGATCGTGGAAGCCTTCGCCATGCCAATAGCGTCCGGGCAAGGTGCCATGATGGAACTTGAGTTGGTATTCCATGAACTTGACGACCAGGAAGCCGGAAGCGAACAGGAGGCTCAAGACCAGGTACATGCGGACCTTGCCCTGCTGCGCCTGTTGGGCGGCATAGACGGCCAGGCCCATGGTAAGCCCGCTGGTCAGCAGGAAGAAGGTGTTGATGGCGCCCATGCCCCATTGAAGATGGCGGGACCCCTCGGTGAAGGCTGCCGGATGCAAGGTATGGAAAATCAGGGCGCCCACGAAAAGCGCGCCGAACATCATGATTTCCGAGGCCAGGAACAGCCACATCCCCGTCTTGGCGGAGTCGAACTCCTGCTCCAAGGAATCGAAGTGATGGGCTACTTCGTGTTCTTGCAATCCGTTATGTGCGGTGGCCATTAGGCTTTCTCCGTCTCAAATGCGTAGGGACCGTGGGTGACGACCGGCGTCTCGAGGAAGTTGTAGAGCGGCGGCGGGGAAGCCGTCTGCCACTCAAGGGATTTCGCGCCCCAGGGATTGGCGGGAGCCGTAGCGCCCGTCTTCAGCGAGACCAACAGGTTGATCAGTGCCATGAACAGGCCGGTGGCGAGTATGAAAACTCCCACCGTGGAAATCTGATGGTAAATCTGGAATTGG
>DAINDC010000089.1:3162-3486 GCA_036732085.1 Fibrobacterota bacterium
GGTAATGATAGTAGCGCCGCGGGCTGCCCTGCGAACCCATGATCAACTGGACGAAGAAGGTGACATTGAAGCCGACGAAGACCAGGATGGCGCCGAACCGGCCCCAGAACTCGTTGTACATCTTGCCCGTCATCTTCGGCCACCAGTAGTGAATTCCGCCGATGAAGGCGATCATGGTGCTTCCCATGGCCACATAATGGAAATGCGAAACGATGAAGTAGGTGTCATGCAGATGGACATCCACCGAAAGGATGGCCAGGATGATGCCGGTCAAGCCGCCGATGGTGAAGTTGAAGAGGAACTGGAGGGCATAAAGCATCGGGG
>DAINDC010000089.1:3496-4837 GCA_036732085.1 Fibrobacterota bacterium
GATGGAACCCTTGTATAAGGTGGCGGTCCAGTTGAAGACCTTGATGGCCGATGGCACGGCGGTAAAGAAGGTCAGGAAGGAGAAGATGAAATCGGCCAACTCGCTCTGGCCGGAGACGAACATATGATGTCCCCAGACGATGAATCCGATGATGGCGATGGCGATGGAGGAGTAAGCCACGAAGCGGTATCCGAAGATATCCTTCTTGGCGAAGGCGGTTATGAGCTCGGAGGTGATCCCGAAGCCTGGGACGATGATGATATAAACGGCCGGATGCGAATAGAACCAGAAGAAATGCTGCATGAGGAGCGGGTCACCGCCCAAAGCCGGATCGAAAATCCCGATGCCCGTGAAGTTTTCCACGAGGAGCAGGATCAAGGTGATGGCCAAAACCGGCGTCGCGAAAATCTGCATGATGGCCGTGGCATACAAGGACCATAGGAACAAGGGCATGCGATACCAGGTCATGCCCGGCGCGCGCATATTGTGCATGGTCACGAGGAAATTGAGACCGGTCAGGATGGAAGAGAATCCCAGAACGAAAGCCGCCACCATCATCCACAAGACAGCGGGATTACGGGAAAGGGAGTAGGGGGCATACATGGTCCAGCCTTGGTCGGCATGGCCCGCGACGATGCTGTAAAGGGCGATGGCGGCGCCCAACCAATAAAGGTATAGGCTGGTCAGGTTGAGTTTGGGGAAGGCCAAATCTTTGGCGCCGATTTGCAGGGGCAGGATGAAATTGCCGAGCGCACCGGGAATGCCGGGAACCACGACCAGGAACACCATGATGACGCCATGCAAGGTGAAGAACTGATTGTATTGATCGGGAGTCAGGAACTCCTTCAACGGGCTCCAAAGCTCAAGGCGGAAGAGGAACGCGAAGGTTCCGCCCGTGATGAAAAAGCAGAGGATGGACGCCAGGTACATGATACCGATACGCTTGTGGTCCACTGTGACCAACCAGGACATGAAACCCCGGGTGGCTTTCAGGTAATTGATATTCTCAGGATGTGCATGGGCAGTCATTTGAATCCGTCCGGGTTTTAAACCTTTTACTTGTTTCTCACTTCAAGGATTTGATATACGCAATCAGGGCCATTACTTCCCTATCGGTCAGGACGCCCTTGAAAGTGGGCATGACCGGCTGAAAGCCCATCACCACTTTTGCGGCCGGATCCATCATCGATTCACGGAGATAGTCGTCATCAATCTTGGTGGCGGCTCCGGCGGACATCGCCTCCATCTTCCCATAAATCCCCTTCCAAGAGGGACCTACCAGTCGGCTGCCGTCAATGGAGTGGCAGGCATTGCAACCGCGCTTCTGATAAAGTACAGCGC
>DAINDC010000089.1:4847-10074 GCA_036732085.1 Fibrobacterota bacterium
ATATTGTTCCGGAGTCTTGCCTTTTCCGGGGTCCGAGGCGGTGGACAGCCAATCCTGATAGGCATCCGGCTCCAGGACCTTGACGGCGGTCAGCATATAAGAATGGTTAGTGCCGCAATACTGGGTGCATTCGACCTGGAACGTTCCAGTACGGGTGGCTTGGAACCATTGGCTGGTATAGCGGTTGGGCACCAGATCGGCCTTGGTGCGGAAGGCCGGTACATAAAAGCTGTGCAGGACGTCGCGCGAGGTCATGACCAGTTTCACGGGCGTATTGACCGGGACTACCAAGGTATCATTGACCGCGCCCGAGGGATACTCGAAGCTCCAGCTCCACTTTTGGCCGCGGATATTCACTTGCATATATCCCGCCGGCGCGATGCGCATATGCAGGTAACCCTTCATACCCATAAAGAAAAGTCCGATCACGATGATCAACGGAATTATGGTCCAGGCCAGTTCGATGGTGAGGTTGTGGGTGATCTGGGCCGTGGCGAGTTGTTCCGGGCGGCGGCGCAGATACTTGATGGTAAAGGCGATGATCAGGGCGCAAATCAGGACGAAGAAAAAAATGGAGATCCAATAAAAAAGCATGAAGCCTGGATCCACCGTATCGACGAAGGTGGAGGCCTTTTCAGGAAGCCAGAAAGTTTTGCTATTGTCCATATTCTTCTCTTACACCCGGTATTTTAGATGGGTTGATTCTGTTCTAGGCCAAGAAATCATATGCCTCAGGCTTCCGTACTCGCGGCCACGGGACGGCCGGTATCCCTACGTTTGAACTCCTTGCGCCAGAGGCTGCCCAGGAGAAGGAACAAGCCCAGGATAATGACCACTCCCCCGCCCTTCATGAAGTTCCGCGCGAAAAGCACGTAGCCCTTAGCATTCGGATCATAGCGATAGCAAAACATAGCGATCTTATCGCCGAAGGAAAGCGACTTCCCCTCGGAAGCATCCAGGAGGGCCAGCTTCAAATCTTTGGAACGATACTCCACCCCATAGAGGTAACGGGAAATCTTGCCTTGCGGTGAAATGGTGAACACGCCGGCTGCATGCGCGAATTCCTTGCTGACCGGCATATAGGTGTACTTGAATCCCACCACGTCCGCAACCTTGCGGATATTCACTTCCTTGCCCGTCAGGAAATGCCAACCCTGGGCGGCTTCCGGAATGCCCAGCTCCTGGATATGGGTCGCTTTTTTGGCTGCTGCCAAATCCGGGCCTTCCTTGGGATCGATTCCAATGGTGACGACTTCGAATTCCTTGCCGGGAATCCAAGCCATCTTCTTCATGCCATCCAGCATCCCGTTCAACACCATATTGCAGAGCATCGGACACTGATAGTAGGCGAAGTTGAGCAGCACCGGACGGCCGGCCTGGAAATAGGAGCCGAGCGTCACTTCCTTCCCGGTCTCATCCAGGAAGACGGCATCCAGGGGAATCTGTGCTCCCAAATGCTCTTCGATTCCCACATCGACCAGAGCATCCGGAAGTGTCTGTCCGTCCTTGGCCTCGACCGAACCTCGGAAGGCATTATAGCTTCCGCCAAATGCCTTCACATCCTGGATAGACCAGGCCAGAACCAGGGACAGGAAGAGCCCCAGGTACCGAGAGGAAGTTTGCGAGGTGGAGTTCATTTCCGATTACCGATCAGGGCTATTTTTTTTCTTTGGATTCGGCGGGCTTGGGAACCTTGGTATTGGCACCGTGGTTTTCCTTGGTCTTCTTGGTGCCGGTCTTTTTGGTTTCAGCCTTTGGAGTCTCGGGAATGGACTCGATGGAGATTCCACTCGAAGGCGCCTGGGCTGCTACCGCGGGGCCTTTGGCGGCGAAAGCCGCGCCTTCCAAATAGATATCCGTGATTGGCTTCCACTCACGGCCGGGCGTATTTTGATGCTCTTGGACCACCAATTCCATCGCGCGATCGATAGGAATCTGAATCCGTCCCTTGCTCGGATCGAGCATTTTGTACTGGGACAGGGCTTCATTCTCCTTGGCCCTCAGCTCATTCAGCTGCGTCGTTGGGAACTCGGCGGCCTTCGCAGCCATCTCGCTGTCCTTGAAGCCCCGGAACCAGAACATGCAGACCAAGGTGAATCCGACCAGGATGACCACCGAGATGGGAAGAATCCACAGTACCGTGGTCCAGCTGAAATCCGACATCTCATGCCCCATATTCGGAGCATAATGCGGCTTGACCGGATCAACGGTGCGATCGTCAGTGCTGCTCATGCGTTATAATCCCGTTGTCATAAGTGAGGCATTCCTTCAAGCGCGGATCCCCGGCGGGAATGAAGTTGTAGCTCTTGAAGCGGTTGATGATCAGGAAGACAAAGAACCCGCCCACCATAAGGATGGAACTGATATCACTTAAGCCAAAGCGAGCGCCTTCTTGATGGAAGTTGGGCTGGATGAGCCAGTAAACATCGACATAGCACATGGCCAGAAGCCAGGCGGCGCCGACACTAATGGCATAAACGTTACGCTTGACATGCCATGACATCAAATACAGGAATGGGATGGCGAAATGACACCAAGGCAATAAAAGACTGATGGTCTTCCAGGACGTTACGGCGCGATGGGCGAAGAATGCCGTTTCTTCCGGTAGGTTGGCATACCAGATGAGGAAGAACTGGCCAAAACCGATATAGGTCCAGAACACATTATGCCCGAAGAGCAGCTTGCCCGCATCGTGATAATGTTCAATGGAATAGACATCCGTACGACCGCTTACTTTGCGAGCGATGGTCGCGAAAAGGATGAGGACGCAATACTGGGCGACCACGGCGCCGGCGAAGAAATACACGCCGAACATGGTCGAGAACCAATGCGGTTCCAAGGACATAAGCCAATCGAAGGCCCAGAAAGTTTCGGTTAAGGCGAAGAGGACCAAGCCGCCTGCGGCTACCTTGCCCATCAGCGGAGTCAGCCTGGCATCCCCGGTTCCGTCCTGTTTGGTTGAAGTCTTCAGAAACCACCAGCTCAGCACCCACCAGGTGGCGAAGTAGAAGATTTGGCGGACGGTGAAGAAGGAAATATTCAAATAGGCCGCCTTCTTCTGGATGAGAAGATCATGGGCCCGGATGTCAGGGTTCATCCACGCATACATCTCATGCAGGCCGAAGGCCAACGGTATGAAAAAGACCGGCATCCACATCAGATTCGCGGCCACGGTTTCGGACAAGCGACGGAAGGTGGTGCTCCAGCCGGCCCGTGCCAAGTGCTGGACCATTACGAAGAACAGGCTTCCCAGGGAAAGCGCCAGGAAAAAAGACACGGCGGTCAGATAGGAGCCGAAAAAGTCCCGGCGGTTCTGCATATAGCTTACAGCGCAGCCGACGGCACCGAGGATACCGAGACCCAAGAATATGGGTCCGCCCTTCAGTTTCAAGTTCAATCGGTAGTTATCCTGTGACATCCCTATTCCTTGCTACTTCAGGTTTGCGCGTTCGCTCTCGGGAACGTCGCTGATGGTGGCGCGCTGGGAACGCTGCAATGCCCGTAAATAGGCCACGATGGCCCACCGATCCTCTTCCGGAATCTGCTTGCCATAAGAGGGCATGTTTCGGATGCCGAAGGTGATGGTATGGAAGACCTGGCCATCCGCCATATTCACGATACGATCATCATGGAAATTCGGCGGCGTCAGAAAGCCGCGTTGGACGACCATGCCATTGCCCATGCCGGTTTGACCATGGCAAGGCGTGCAATAGATGGTGAAGCGTTCGTGCCCGCGTTCCATCAACTGGGCATTAATCTTAAGGGGATTCGTAGTCACATAATGCGCTGTATCCGCGCCGCCGCGGTAGAAGTCGTCATCTTCCTTGAGCAGGCCAACAGCCACGGTTCCCTCGGGAGGATGCTGCAGGTTTCGGCTATCCGACTCGAAAGTGTTCTGCCCGTAAGCAAGCCATTTGGGCTGGAACTCCATGCCATGCTTGATCCAAATGGGCGTGTTCTGCGTTGTCTGCCCACGGCAGCCCATAAGCGCGGACAGCATGCCGAACGCGGAGATAGCCAGTGCGGTTCTGAATTGGGATTTCAAGGCTTCAATCCTCCAAGACTTCGATATTGCGTCCGCCGATTTCCTCGAGCAACCTGCGCGTTTCGTTCAAGTTGAACCGGGGATCCTTTGCTTCTATGCTGATGAAAAAGCTATTGTCGGAAAAACGGTGGAAATTCTTGCTCTTGAAAGTGGCATGGTAAAGTCGCGGCAAGCCGTTGAGAGCCAGCATTCCAAGCAAGCAACCAAAGGCGGTGCAGAGGATACCGGGTTCAAAAGTTACCGGTACGAAGGCAGGATAAGGATTCATCGCCTTGCCGCCGATAAGGACGGGCTGGGCATAAACATTGATCCAATACTGCAATCCAAAGCCGCCGAAGACGCCGGCCATCGCGCCGAACAAGGCAATCCAGCCCATTCGGGAATCACCTAAACCCATAGCCCCGTCGATGCCATGGATAGGATACGGGGAATGCACGTCCCATTTCTTATAACCTTTATCCCGCACCTTTTCGGCGGCATGGTAGACATCGGCCGGGCTCTGGAATTCTGCGAGAATCCCGAAGACTTTGGATTTGAGGAGGGTGGTCTTTTCCATTTCTCAATGTCCTCTGGTTTTTTCAGCGGAAGCGAGTTCTTGATCATGCCCATGATGGGGATTTGCTACAGGCATCACACCCTTCACTTCTGCTATGGCCAACTGCGGCAGGAATTTTAGGAATAGTAGGAAGAAGGTTCCGAACAATCCGAACGTTCCAATAAAGGTCCAGATATCCACCCAGGTCGGCTTGTAATTTCCCCAAGACGACGGGAGGAAATCGGAATGCAGGCTGATGACAATCATGAAGCGTTCACCCCACATGCCGATATTGATGAATATGCACATGATGAAAACAATGATAAGATTGGAACGGAACTTCTTGAACCAGAACAACTGCGGTATTATCACGTTGCAGGAAATGGCTAGCCCATAAGCCCACCAGTAATCGCCCAAGGCGCGATCCCAAAAGGCGAATCGTTCGTAAATGTCACCGCTATACCATGCGATGAACAATTCCATGCCATATGCATAGCCCACCATCGAGCCTGTCAGAAGCATGAACTTGCACATATTGTCGATGTGATGCATCCGCACGACCTTTTTCAGGCCGAAAACCTCACGGGCGATAATGAGCAAATTGGAAACCAAGGCGAAGCCGGAAAACACCGCACCGGCAACGAAGT
>DAINDC010000089.1:10084-15859 GCA_036732085.1 Fibrobacterota bacterium
GGAAAATGGTCGTATGCCAACCCGGTACCTTGGACACGGCGAAGTCAAAGGACACGATGGAGTGCACGGAAAGAACAAGGGGAGTCGAAATGGCGGCCAAAATAAGGTAGGCCCGTTCATAATTCTGCCAGTGACGTGCGGACCCGCGCCAACCGAGAGCGAAGATGCCGAGGACGAGTCCACGGACCTTGGTCGTTGCACGGTCGCGGAAGGTCGCGAGATCCGGGATTAGACCCATGTACCAGAACAGGACCGAAACCGTGAAGTAGGTGCTGACTGCGAACACGTCCCATAGCAGGGGACTGCGGAAGTTCGGCCAGACAGCCATCTGGTTCGGGATCGGAAAGACGTAGTAGATGACCCAGATGCGTCCGACGTGGATGGCCGGGAAGATGCCGGCGCACATCACCGCGAAAATCGTCATGGCCTCGGAGAAGCGGTTGATTGCGGTCCGCCATTTTTGCCGGAAGAGGAAAAGAATAGCGGAGATCAAGGTGCCAGCATGGCCGATACCGATCCACCACACGAAGTTGACGATGGCCCAGCCCCAACCCACGGGAATATTTACGCCCCAAACACCGGTTCCCTCCCAGAACAAATAGCCGATAAGGCCAACCATCATGGATAGGAGGGAGAGGCTCATGAGCAACATGATTACCCAGATCCCGTTCGGCTTGGTCTCCGCCGGGGAACTGATGATATCCGTGACCTCATGGAAATCTTCGGTTTCAACCAGGATGGGTCTACGTGTGGGGTCGTCGTCTCGATATAAATTCATGGGTTTCCTTGCCTATTTCCCTTGACCGGGTCCTTATGCCTGGATTTTCTCAATGGCCTTGTTGGGATTCCTGACCCGTCCCAGATACGTCGTCCTGGGTTTGGTATTCAGGTCCCGCAAAACGCCATAATTGCGGGGATGAGACTTGAGCTTGGCGACGCGGCTTTCCGGATCGTTGATATTGCCGAAGACGATGGCATCGGTCGGACATGCCTGGGCGCAGGCTGGGGTGACAACCCCGTCAGGAATAGTTTCCTGGCCCTTATTCTTGAACTGGACCCGAGCGCGATTGATGCGTTGCACGCAGTAGGTGCACTTTTCCATCACACCGCGGAACCGGACGGTAACGTCGGGATTTTTCTGCATGGCCAAGGGAGAGTTCTTCCACTGGTTGGTATAGTTGAAGAAGTTGAACCGACGGACCTTGTAAGGGCAGTTATTGGAGCAATACCGCGTGCCGACGCAACGGTTGTAGACCATATCATTCAGACCCTCGTGCGAATGCGAAGTTGCGGCGACAGGGCAAACTTCCTCACAAGGCGCGTTCTCGCATTGCTGACAGGTCATGATCTGGAAGACCAATTCGGGGTTCTCGATATTGCCCGAGAAATAACGGTCGAGCCTGATCCAATGCATCTCGCGGCCACGCATCACCTGCTCCTTGCCGACCACGGGAACATTGTTCTCGGAGGTGCAGGCGATTAGGCAGGTATTGCAGCCGGTGCAGCTATTGAGATCGATGACCATGCCCCATTGCATGCCCTTTGTGAAATCAAAGGTGCCGCGATCCCCACCGGTATTGGCAGGACCTTCGGTCCAAAGTGATTTTTCCAGCTTGGTTTTTTCATCGACCGGATGTTCGTTCCATTTTTCTTCGGAGAAGGCCTCTTCCTTGTTCTCCACGTAGCCTTCCACGCTGGACTCGCGCACGATGGGGCGGCCTTCCAAGGACCAATGATCCTGAGTGCAAGCGACTGGGTATGAGTTGCCGGTGGCCTCCACCTTGACGTCGCCGGAGAGGAAAGGCGACTTGCTGTTCATCAGGGTGTAGGCATCGAAACCAGTTTCAGTACCGACCTTGCCGGTCACCCTGCGGCCATAGCCGAAATGCAGGAGCACGGTTTCATCGGAAAGGCCGGGAAGGATCCAGGCAACGGCTTCCAGGCTACGCCCGCCCACGGTCACCTTGACCATGGGACGATAGCGATACTCCTTCATGTTCGTACCGGTTTCGTCACCGTTTAAAAGGGCCTTGGCAACGCCGATCTTCTCGGCCAGTTTCGGGCTTAGGAATACGGCATTGTCCCAGGTCAGTTTGGTGATCGGATCCGGCAATTCCTGGAGCCAGGCATTGTTGGCGAAGCGTCCGTCGTAAAGGTTGGGATGGGCGCGGAACTGGATTTCCACGCTGCCGGCCTTGATGGCCTTGGCCGATTCGAGATAAGAAACGGCCGCCTTGGAGATGCCATCCTTGACGGTTCCGGGTTGAACCGCGCTATAGGCGGACTTCTCAATGATTCCATCATGGAGCCAACGACGCCAATTATGTTCGAAGTCCACTCCCCCAGCCTGCTTGCGCCAATATTCCTTGACGATGTCATGGCTCTTGCGCTGTGAGAGGCCGGCCAATCCGGCCAAGAGCTCGGTGGCTCCTTGGGTTGCATACATGGGGGCGATCAGCGGCTGGGCGATTGAGGCCGTGCCGTCATAAGCGAGTCCGTCGCCCCATTCTTCCATGAAATGGCTCATGGGCAAATGCCATTCCGCCAGGGCCGCGGTCTCGTCGGCTTCGGATCCCAGGTGGATGACATGCTTTACCTTCGAGAGCTTGGCCGCGAAGCCGAGATCCGCGGGTGTACCGAATGCAGGATTCGCATCGAGGATGACCAAGGTTTCGACCTGGCCGGCTTCCATGGCGGCCGCCAGTTCGGCGATGGAGGCATAGGATCCGGCGGAATCGCCGTTCAAGGCCTTGGCGGCGGAGGCGCGGTACTCTACGGTAGCACCTACGTTACCCAGAGCGACATTGAGGACATGCGCGAGGGCATGGGCCAGGGGCGGTTGATACTTGCCGGCCAATACGAGGGATGCCCCCTTATTGGCGATTAAGTCCTTGGCGACTTCCGTGATCCAGGCGGGCTTGACCCCGGCAGAGACGGCATCGGCGGAAAGCGCGGATACGTCCGCCCCCCACTCTCCAAGGGAAACGCCCTGGGACTGAATTTCCTTGGCGACCAGGATGAGCACGGGAACGATCTGGCTGGGCTTGACACGCAGACGATGATCGGCGGTTCCGCCGGTCGGCGAGAACTGGGACTCCACCATGTACAGACGGCTCATGGCCTCGGTGCCGAGGTCGGGATTGCGGGTCTTGGTGAAGGCCTTGGAATTGGCGAGGTGATTGGCCTCGGATTCGAGGAAGTCGGAGTCGATTGAAAGGACGCGCTTCACGATCGCGAAATTGTAATTCGGATCCAGGTTCGCACCCGTAACGGCCATGATACCCTGGGCCTGATTTTCACGGTTGACCGACTCGTAGGTGGTCCACTGGGCCTTGGGGAAGGCCTTGAGCACGGAAGCCTTGGTATCCGCCAGCGAAGGCGAGCCGATGAAGCCGCTCAGGAAGCGGAGGCCTTGGCCGCCGTTAGTCTTGTAGGACGCAAAAACCGCATCCATATCGGTCCAGAAGGAACTCCAATCCGAGGAGACGCCTCGTTTTAGGGGAGTCTGGCTGCGATCGGGATCATACAATCCGAGAACCGAGGCCTGATTATATTTGCTGGTGCTGCCAAGGCTGCCGGGATGCTTGGGGTTGCCTTCCACCTTGGTCGGCCTGCCGTCATGACTCTCGACGAGGAGACCCACCGTTTCGCCGCCCACGGACATGGAGGTCGCATAAAATTGGGCTACGCCGGGAATGAGGCTCTCCGGCATCTTATTATAGGGAAGGATATTCTGTTCCGGACGACGGATGACCTTGCATCCCGAAACGCCGGCCAAGGCCATGCCTGCACCCATGACCTGGAGGAACTTCCGGCGCGAGACGCCGTTGCCCATTTCCGAAGCGCCCTCGGGGAATTCCCGGGTTAGGAATTCATGAAACTCTGGAGCTTCACCCAGTTCATCCAGGCTCTTCCAATACTGCTTGCCGGTATTCTTGGGGTCCAGGTTTATCGGTGACATGTATTGCAATCCGTTCTGGTATTGACGTGGTACATTTCCATGAACTTGCGCCCATTCTCCACCGGATCCCCATCGGGATGCCAGGCCAAATTGGTGATCAGTTTGCGGTCACGAATGTTAGGTGCAGGATTGTTATGGCAATCCAGGCACCAGGACATGCTTAGGGGTTTTTCCTCGTGAACGACATCCATCTGATCGATGCGTCCATGGCAGGATACGCAACTCACGCCTTTGTTCACATGCGCGCTATGGTTGAAGTAGGCGAACTCGGGGAGCTTATGGATACGGACCCAAGGAATGGGACGGCCGCTGGAGAACGCCTCGCGCACCTTGATGATCTCGGGCGAGGTGGTCTTGATCATGGAATGGCAGTTCATGCACACTTCCGTGGGAGGCACGCCCGCGAACTGGCCGCGCTCCACGTTGAAATGGCAGTAACGGCAATCGATGCCCAACTCGCCCGCATGCAGCTTGTGGCTGTAGTGGACGGGTTGTTCCGGCATATAGCCCACGTTCAGGTGCTTCGGCGAGAACCAATACCAGAACACGAAAATCGTGATGCACAAAAGTCCGAAGGACGATACGGCTGCGATCGCCGGTATCTTGTTGGTCCACTTAGGGAATACCATTAAGCAGCTCTCCGTCGAAAAATTGGAGCGACATAAAAATTAATTTGATCCGAGACCATCATTAGTGGCGCGAAAAGATAGCATGAGGAAAATTGAAATGCAATGCGGCTAATCGAATTTTTCATACGAATCATGCCGCGAGCATACCGTATTTCCAAACTCGATCGCAAGGGAAACACGCCTGCGACCTCCGAGTTCCGAATCGTGAATGAAAATTTTTCACTTCATGACTATCGGAAGGACAATCCAGTTGTCGCCGGAAGCCGGATTCCATTGGCCGCGAGCACGCTTCTAAAGGAAGCAATGATAAGCCTTTAGCAGGCACAAGGCGAATGTCGATACGGAATAGCGGAAAAAAAATATCGCGGTGCCGGAGGGCTTTACAATTCGACGACGTCGTAAACCGACCCGCATTTATTCCGCGCGGTTAGGGAACCGTTAAACGAAGAGGATGGTTTTATCCCAAGCCATCACCAGCAAAATTACCGGGAGATAAATCAGCGAAGTGAAAAACAGGGCGCGAGCCGCTTCCCGAGTGCGACGCCGGGAAAGGGAAATCGCGGACAGGAGGAAATATCCGCCGCCAATCAATGCGCAAGCCAGGTACCAAGCTCCGGACAGTCGGAATAGGAAAGGAAATAGGGAGACAAGCACCAGTATCAAGGTTTGGACGATGATATGGCGAAAACAGGCCTCGCCGCTGGGATCGGTTACGCTCAACATCTTGAACCCGCCCAGCCGATAATCATCCTTATACATGAGGGCCAAGGCCAGGAAATGCGGGAGTTGCCAGAAGAAGAGGATGGCGGCCAATACGAGCCCACCTACACCGAAGTTATTCTGGACGGCCGTCCAACCCATCAGCGGCGGGATGGCGCCGGGAATGGCGCCAACCAAGGTATTGAGGCTGGACAAGCGTTTAAGAGGCGTGTAGACGGCGGCATAGAGGATCAAGGTCAGTCCGCCCAGGATTCCGGTCAAGGGGTTGGCGGAAACCCAAAGGTATCCCGTGCCTGCGACGAAGCAGATCAATCCGAAGGCGATCGCGGATTTTTTGCCTACCCGATCGGTGGGCAGCGGCCGCTCCCGAGTACGCGCCATCAATTTATCAAAGTCTTTTTCGATGGCCTGGTTCAAGGCGAAAGCGCCGATGGCGAGTATCCCCGTTCCGAACAAGGTATGACC
>DAINDC010000090.1:0-15676 GCA_036732085.1 Fibrobacterota bacterium
GAGCCGTAATGGATCGCATTCGGCACATGCGCCAGGGCTTTCGGGAATTCCAGGTCCGCGGGTGAAGCATAGGCGGGATTGCCGCCCAGGATGAGAAGGGTTTCCACCTTTCCGGAAAGCATGTCCGCGACGAGTGGCGCGAGGGATTGCGGACGGGGGATTTCCGGATCGTCCGCTTGGGAGGTAAAGGCCAGGGTATTACCCAAGTTACCCAGCTTATGGTTCAAGGCATGAGCCAAGGCATGCATCCAGGGAGGTTGCGGCTCGCCCGCCAGCACCAAACACTTGCCACGATGCGCCGACAAATCCTTCGCCACCTGCTTGGCCCAGGTTTCCATACGTCGGCTCAAAGCCGGATCATCAACCGCATCGTCCCCGGCAGGGTCCGGCATGGCTATGTCCAGCTCTCGGGCGAGCATACGCGCCCAAGCCAGAAGCGCCCGGGGTGGCAAGGCGAGACGATGATCGGCATTCGCCCCTGTCAGCGAATGCGCGGTTTCCACCATGTAGAGGCGGCTCATGGGAGAAGCCCCTTCCGGGTCTCGTCCCAGGGCGAAATCATGCATGAAGCGTATTCGTCCGGGCGCCCAATCCAGGAAGTCCGCATCCAGGCTCACAATCACCTCAGCCCGATCGAAGCGGGGGATCATCCTCAGCCGCCGGCCGAAGAACAATTCTGTTCCTTGTCCCACCTGATCGGAATCCATCGGTTCCGATTCATGCCAGCGGGCGCTTGGATATTCGGAAAGCAAGTCGCCTAACGAAGCCAGCAAGGTCGGCGACGAGATTTTCCCGGTGAGAATGCGCAGGCCTTCTCCTTTTTTTTCCTTCCATCCCCGGCGGCTCGTTTCCAGCGCTGCGGTGAAGCTCTCCCAATCTGATATCCCACCCTCCTGCAAAACCGTCCGCGACCTTTGCGGATCATACAAGCCGAGCAAGGATGCTTGGGCGAAGGCATCCGTGGCCCCGAGACTGGAAGGATGATCGGGATTCCCTTCGATCTTAATCGGTCTGCCCATGTCGCTCTTTACCAGCAAGCCGATGGAAGTGCCCGCCATGTCCATGGAGGTTGCATAATATTGCGGCTTTCCCGGGAGCAATCGCTCCGGAGCATTGGCATAGGGCAGGATGGCTTCCGCTGGTTGACGCGTCGAGCATCCCTCCACGCCCACCAGGGCGAGCGAGGCGCCCATCAGTTCCAGGAATCCGCGTCGACTCAGGGTATCGGGCCATCGGGACGCTCCGGGCGGGAATTCAGGCGAAGATCCGGCTCCCGTGCCGTCAAGAGGTCCATGGCCTTTGCCGCCGGTTTTCAGCGATGACATACGATGCAGTCCGTGAGGGCATGGGCGGAAGGGATATGGTAGCGCTTCATCAGTTCCAGTCCTTGGTGCAAGGGGTCGCCGGCGGGACGCCAGTCCATTTCGAAAACCGCTTCGCGAGGGCGTAATCTGGGGGCCGGATTGGCATGGCAATCGAGGCACCATTTCATGTATAGGGAATGGGATTTCCAGGTCAAGGGCATTTCATCGACCCGGCCATGGCATTCGACGCAGCCGACGCCTTTGGCCACATGGATGCTATGATCGAAATAGACGAAGTCGGGAAGATCGTTCACCCGCGTCCAATGGATCGGTTCCCCGGTCCGGAAGCTTTCCCGCACGGGCGCCAGCATGGGAGCCTGGCTGAGGATCTGCGAATGGCAGGTCATGCAGGTATGCGTGGGAGGCAGATCGGCGAAAGAGGAGCTTTCGACGGCGGCATGGCAATATCGGCAATCGAGTCCCACTTCTCCCACATGGTGCTGATGGCTGAAGGGAACTGCTTGGTCCGGAGGCTTTCCGATATCCGTCCTGTATCCGGACCAGGTCAAGGCATTCCCCGCGCATATGAAGACCAAAGCCAGCAAGGGCAGGCCGATAAGCACCGTTCTGACCCAGGTATTCGCCGACGATTTGAAAATCTGGGCCATGGGAACCTGAAATCGATGCTGACAGGCGCTGCCGTATCCGGTCCCGTTACACAACGAGAATCGCAGTCCCACGGAAAAAAGGTTTTCCACGCCCGGAGGGCAAGTAGAATCAAAAACAGGTTAATACTATTTACTAGTACCCTTTCATGGTCCCCGCAATTACGCTCTAAAGGGCCGCTATGGTACCAATTGAAAACCCTGCTCCTCATCTCCTGAAAAAATGCTCGGGTACCCCTCTATTTCTGCCTTGCATGGTATTCTTCCTAGTGGGGTGCGCCGGAAATCACGATAGTAGGGAAGCCCTGGCCTCCCACCGGAGGGCGGAAAAGGACATTGTCCGGTTGAATGCCTCTTTGGAAAAGGAGCATAAACGGTTCGACGCGGAACGGGCGGTATGCAAGGCCTACCAGCGGGAGTCCGAAAATAGAATAACGGGCCCGGAGGATTCCCTCGCGGATACTGTAGATGGTTTCCAAGACCAGTTCGATTCCGTCCAGGAATAATGCCGAGCACCGAGCCCAACTGGATTCCCTCCGGAAACGAAATTCGATTCTCGAATCATCCTTGAGGAAGGGAAAGGAAGCCTGGTCGACGGAAACCAATCGCCGGACCGAGGAATTGAATGCTCTACGCGCCCAATACGAAAAGGAGCGGTATGCCTGGGGTGTCCTCAAGGATGAGCTGTTCTGTCAGTCGGAATCCCGGGAGAAACGCAAGGCCTCGCTGATTTCCGATTCCGCCCATACCTCCGGCGGCTCCTTGCCTCACGCCAAGAAACCATGAATGGATTGGGTCGGTTTCTTTTCCAATACCTGCTGGCGCTCGTAGCGATTCCGCGGTCTTCCCCTTTGGAAATCCTATTCACATGGGACAGCCGCGGGCAGTTGCCCTTGGTGGTACCGGACTCTGCCGACGATTTTCTGGATACTTCGGCCATCCTCCATCGTTGGGCCAGGATACGGGAGGAGACGCCCCTGAACGGGGCCCTCTTATTGGATTGCGTCCATACCTATTTTCCCGGTGCCTTATCCCGGTACAGCTACGGGGTGGCCATGGAGGAAATCCTGGAAGAGGCCGGCGTGGCGGCGGAACGGGTCACGGGCCATGATTTCTTGATGGGACGCAAGACCTTGGAAGCGCTGGGCCGAAAAGGCCCTACGGCCATGCTCGCGGGCAATCTGGTTGATGGCAAAGGGCGTTCCATGCTTCCGGGGTCCAGGCGCCTACGGGTATCGGATCAGGAGGTTGAGGTTCATAGCCTACTCGATGCGGAGGGCCCGGAATCCAATTCCCTCCATTCAATGGGTTTGACCTTAACGGATCCGGAAGCGGCCCTGCGAACTAGGTTGCGGGGCATACCCCTGAATGACACGGTTCTGAGGATCTGCCTCCTTAGTGGCGCTCTGATCGAGCATCATCCGGGCCTGCCGATGATCCCTGGCATTCGGATTTTCGCGGTGGGAATGTCCGGCGGGGATCGTCCGGAAATCCGAGAGGAGCTTCGCAACGGAGTACAAATTGTCTATGTCCCGCGATTCGGGCAGGGGTTCGGAAGGATGCGGATCCCTTCGGGAATCGGGCATTCCGGAAGAACAACCGATTGGCAATCGCAATATGAATTGGACTCCGCATCGCTCGGCCCGCCCGGTCCGATCCTGGAAATCATCCGCAGGTGGTCCAGGCTGTATGTGAAGGAAAACCGGACCTTGGTCCGGGAAATGGACAATCCTCTCGGGAAGGAGCATTTGGATGTGGAATTTTACCATCTCTCAAAGCTCGAGCTTTTTTGGATTTTTTTCACTCATTATCCCTGAAAAATAATCTTTGAAAAAGATTCAACAATGGTGGTCTATGCCATATTAAAATAATATTTAAATAATAACGATAAGGCGCAGCGTCATGCTTCAGCAAGTTCCATCCCTCTCCCGTCCCATCACCCGCCTGGTTAAAATCCTTCCCACTATAGTTGTGGGGTTCTATCTCCTCACCCCAGCCCCATTAGTCGCGGACCCTTCCGTGAACGGCTCCTACAGCCTCACGGAAACCGTGGACACGAAGAAGTCCATCCGGAAAATCTGGAGCAACTTCCTCGCTGGCTACCAGCAAGCACGGAACGCAGCCCAGTCCATGGTTCGCCAGATGCAGCTTACCGCCAGCCTCGCGAACTCCATGGAGCAGAACCTGGCCGCATGGGAGTCCGTGGCCAAGCGGACGGAAGCGCTTCTCCATGCAGACATCTGGGATGCCAATCCGATTACCGAGGTCGAGAAGCTGGAAGAGAATCTTTTCCAGAAGACGGACGGTCTTCTTTATAACCGTATCCCGAGTGCGCGTCAAAGCTCCCTCAGTTTCAATAAGGCCCGCCGTGATTGGGTGAACAACCTCGGATGGGGAGAGGACCCCGCGCCGGGTGATGCTCAGAAGTCTCTCCGTGCGTCTTTGGGATTCATGGCCTTGAGTCCTGGCAGCCGCCCCCAGCAGTCCCGGGGGAAAACCACCTTCGACATTCGCAGCATCAGCCTGGCGAAGTCCGGGGCCAGGCAGGATCAGATGGCCTACATGACTGACAATGCCAACGCGCATTTGTCGGCCTTGGGTTCCTCCTTGACCACGCTGGAATCGTCGGATCAGAAGACGATGACGGATATGAATCAGCAGCTCTCGGAAAATGATTTCGTGGAGGGCCAGATGGAAACCCGGCAGGATATGGACAGGCTTGAACTGTATACCCATATCCTACTCGTCCGGGCTTCCGATTATAACCGGATGGGAGTGGCATCGTATCTGACCCTCCAGCCTTTGCTTCTCCTTTCAGATGAACTCGAAAGGAAGCGGCTCAAATGAAAATCGCGACGCGCTCCAAGGTGTTCCCGTTCGTCCTTGTTTGCTTGGCAATCCATTTGGGATTCGCTGAAACCGATCAGACTGCGGCCCCTCTTGGGAAATTCTTTGATCCGGACAACCTGGAAAATATCGGTACGGTTCAGACAGGGGCTCAGGCCGCCAAGGATGCGAAAAAGGGAAAGGAGCTTTTAGCGAAGGGGAACTACAAGGACATGGTCCTAGAGCAGTTCGAGAAGTATCAGAACTCGAAGGTTGGGTTGATGAGCCTCATCCGGAAGGTGCAGCAAAAGACCTTTGACGTTATCCAGAAGGCCTCGGAGCGGGTGGATAAGTGGCGGACGGCGGTTCCCAAACTCCGCTCATACACCCGCAAGACCCTTCGTTATGCCGATGACTCCTACGACTTCGCCAAGACTTTTGAGATGTCCGACCTGTGGGATATCGACCGGAATTTTTCCAAGGAGATGGAATGGCGGATTAAGAATGGCCGGCGGCTTGGCCTGTCCATTTGGGACTTCCTCGTTTCCCGAGTCCAAAGGGATGACTTTTTGAAAGGGTTGGAAGGGATCCTTTTCCCCGACTATCCCGCCGAGCTGGGCAAGTCCGCACTCAATGGGTTTCAGTACGATGACCAACCTTAGGAAAGCGAGAAGGTTCCCATCTTCATCATCCATGAATGCCTGGATGTTTTGAATTCGGTGCAGCAGATGGCGGAGGCGGAGCTTTCTCCTTCGGAGTCGGCTCCGACATTGAGCGAGGAACAGTTCGACACCCACCGTATCCGCGAAGCGCTATTCGATCCCAAGTCGGGGTATACCGACCAGGTCGGTCTTCGACAAGACATTCTGAACAAGCAATACGAGATCTCCCTTCGCCGCTCCATCGTTCAGGATAAAATCGCCAGGCTTGAAATCCTCTGGGGGAAGCTTGCCGTGCAAAAGCTGGAAGCGAAGGAGCGGAATACAGCTGCCGTGGCAGGGGAAATCAAACAGCTTTCTGGAATTGGATTTGATCCCGATGCCTGGTTGATGGAGCAGTTCGGCCTCAAGGATGTGGTGCCATGACTCCTCTTGAAGCCGTCAACGAACTTGCAGCGATGAGCGTTCGAGGAAACTTTTGGAGGCCGTATCGTTTCCTGGAAGACAATGGCTTCCTATTCAGCGGACTTCTAGAGCAGCTCCTTCCTCTCTCCGCGGGCTTGCTCGTGCTTTTCTTCCTCCTCGAAATAATCAAGTACCAGAAGGGTTTTTTGGAAGGGCAGGGTACGGCGTCCCCGCTGGGATTTTTTATCTGGTCCGCCTTACTCGCATCCTTTCTAACCCTCCCCGGCCTGTACTGGTACGGTATCCGGCTCGTGATTGAAACCGCATCGTACTTGGCCCAGGCCATTCACAATGCGGATGTGGAAGCCATGGACATGGATATCCAGAACCTCATGAAGGGGGTTCTGGCTTCGACCCAGAACCCCGTATCCCTTTTTACGGCCTTCCTCGAAATATTTACCCCGGTGGGATTGTTAACGGTCGTGGCCTATTATCTGGTCATCGCCCTTTTGTATGTCCTGCCTTTTGTGCAGTCTCTTTTCATCGCGGTCTTTGTCCTCCTCGGTCCCATTTTGCTTCCCTTCGCCCTCTGGTCTCCGACCCGCGTGGTCGCTAAGAAGTGGTTCCTGTCCCTCCTCAGTACGGCGTTCATTTCCGTATTCGGCATCATTGCCTATACGGCCATTTCCGTCTCCGAGATTCTCTCCAACCTGGCCATGGCCGGGGAAAAGCAGATCCCGTCCCTCGTATACAGCTTTACCACCATTGCCTTTCTCCTTTCCGTCACCTGGTCCTCGTACCGACTGTTCGGCGCCCTGACGTTGTCGGTCCAGCATGTCTGGGGATATGTGGCTCGTCCTTTACGGAAATTTGGAGTCCTCTGATGGCCGCGATTGAAGACTCATTCCAAGACTCTCTACACGAACTGGGCAATGTTTCCGGGCTTTGGAACCCGTTTGTCGTGATTGACCTGAAAGGCATAGAGGGCCAGGCCGTGTTCGCGGCCATCTTGCCGAAGATCATGTTGATCGGTGGAGGGATTCTCCTCCTCATGGTTCTGCTTCGGGTCCTCGTTTTTTTGACCCGTGCGATTTCCGGAGAGGATGAAGGGCAGGGAGTCCTCGGAATGGCGGCGGAAGTGACTTTGGTCGCCGCGCTCCTTGTCAGTTATCCCGATTGGATTCGGCTTCTTCCCCAAATCTTTTCCTCCATCGGACAGGGAATTTTGGAGGCGTCTCTTTCGGAACTTTCCGCCCAGATATCCGGGGCCTTGGTGCAGATCGGAAATGAATCGGCTTCCGATTTTCCCTTCTGGTCTGCCCAGGCCATTTCCATTACCGTGCTCAACTTGTTGGCAGCGTTATTCTCAACCGTAGCTTTGGTCCTCATCTGGGTCATGGCCAAGCTCCAAGCCTATCTGTTCGCGTTCTGGTACCTCCTCGGTCCCATTGCACTTCCGACCTTGGTCTTTCCACCTCTCAGTCACGTTTGCCGGATTTGGTTCTCCACGCTCCTTGGCGTGTCGTTCATGAGCATAACCGGGCCGCTACTCTATGTCATCCTGGTTCGTTCCAATTGGTTGGTTCACACCTTTGCCGCTGGCGGAGAAATGGATGCCATGACTTGCATGGTCTTCGCCCTTTTAACCATTCTCACCTTGGTCTCGGTTCCGGTTCTTTCGATGAAAGTCTGGAACGGAATTGAAAGTCGTGTCCTTGCTGGGGCTGCCGGCGGGGCGGAGGGAGTAAGTCGCTCCGCTTCAGTCCTACAGGCCGTCGCGACTCGCGCCAAATCCTCCTATCAAAGTTTGCGTGGAGAACCTAAAGGGGCTGGCGCTCCGGGTTCAAAACGAAGTGGTGGCGAGGACAAAGGATAAAAGGATAAAGGGGTCAGGTATGGCATACACTCCCATGGACGCATACACAGACGCAGTTTCCGAACTCTCCGCTGTCGAGAATATCTGGAACCCCTTTCAACTTGTATACGTGTCCTCCGGGGGCGGGGTCGTGAATCAATGGCAAGCCATGATTCACTCCATGCAGTCGATTGGCCTGGCCCTGTTGGTCCTCATGGCCGCTCTCAAGTTCGTCAAGGCCTACCTGGATGAGCTGAACCATATCCCGGCATTGACCACTATTTTCGGGATCGCGGTCGAAATGGTTTTAGTCACCATTTTCCTTCTCAACTACACATGGTTTGCCGAGATCTTCCCGTCGCTCTTCCACCGACTAACCACGGCGGTACTTGATGCCTATGACGCGAGCCTGATGGATCAGGTGGTCGCGTCACTCAAGGCCGTGGGGGCGGAGAAATCCCAGGAAACAAAGTGGTTTTCATTGAACGCTCTGGAAGCGTCGATCCCCAATATCCTTTCCACGGCGGCGGCGGGCTTGGCCCTGGCCTTGTATTGGGTCATGTCCAAGTACCAGGCACTCCTCTACACCTTCTGGTATTTAATAGGACCGATACTCCTTCCCTTCTATCTCTTCCCGCCCTTCCGGGGCGTGGCCGAGCGGTGGTTTGCATCGCTCCTTGGGGCCTCGTTCATGGGCGTCGTCGGCAGCATCATGTTCGTGCTCATGGCCAAGTCGCAATGGCTCACCAAGGCCTTCAGCGCCGGGGTGAATACGAGCTACATCACGGCTTTGGTTTTTTCCCTCCTCACCCTTCTTCTCATGTTCAGTATTCCGAGACTTTCCAACTCCATCTGGGAGGGCATCTCCTCCTCCATGACCCAGGCCATGGCGACCGGGTCCATGCTGGGAGGAGCCGCGACGGCCGTCACCTTGGGCGTGGCTGGAGGCGCTACGGAAGCTGCAGGCTCCATTCTCCAGCGCGGGACCGGGATGGCCGGTGTCCTGCATCGTTATGGCACGACCGCGGACTCGGGCCTCCCTCCCGGAAAACGGGTTCTCGATGCCATCCGGAACCGGGGCAGCTTTGCCAAGGAAGGAAAAGGTAAGAGCCGGGGTGAAAAGCTGCTCTCGGGGGTATACGAGGCCGGTTCCTCCATGAGAGACATGGGACGCGGGGTTTTGATGTCGCAGCTTCCTTCTGCCATCCAAAGAGCAGACAGGTCCGTTGCGAAGAGTTTTAAGGACCAGGAGCCGGTCAAGGCTAGGCGCAAGGAGGAGGCCGCCGTGCGGGAGCACGTGGCCAAGACTCTAGGCGCCGAAGCGGCCCAGGCTATGACCTTCCCCGAGCGGTGGAGGCTTCCCCAAAGGGTGGGGCAGTCCTTTGAAGAGTCCGTGGCCAAGACCGCCGCCTCCTTTTTGAAGAACCGAAAAGTGGAGGACTTGGACAAGAGCATGCGGATGATGGCGGCGAAGCTGGTGGGCGCGGAGAAAGCCGCCGCCATGACCATCCCGAAAAACTTCCGCCTCAAGCCGCGCCGGGGCCAAAGTGAGGAAGACGCATTGCGGACCGCAACCATAGGGCTGCTTCGTAAAGAGGGAGGCGTGGATCCGAGTCTTCGAGCCACCCTCGATCATGAAGCCATCCAGCGGGAGTCGATTCGGATTCTGGGACCGGAGAAAGGGAAGCTGGTTCGCATCCCGCCCGATTGGAGCATTCTTTCCCGCAAAGGCCAGAGTTCAAAAGAGGCGTTGGAAGGCTCGACGCGCGCCCTCCTTCAAAAGCAGGGGCTCATCGACAAAAAGGACGAGAACGAAATCGCCATCAAGTATCGCTACGCCCTTGCCCGTAAGCGCAAGGCGGGACGTAAGCCGAGCAAAAAATCAGGAGGGAAGAAATCATGATGAAGAAAGACCGCTACCGTACCGACCTGCCCTGGTTTGCCGGACTCTTGAAGGAGAACCAGGCGTATAAAATGGCCCTGGTAGTATTCCTCCTGTCCAACCTGGCCTTGTCTGGAATTCTCTTCTGGGAACTCAGGAAGGGAAAGGAAGTCTATGCCTTCGATTCGAGTTCGGGTCGCACCTATGTGACGGGACGGGTCACGACCAAGCATTTGGAGAACATGGTTCTCTATGCGACCAAGACCTTCACCACCGACTTTTTAAACTTCGACTATCTCTATATCGAGCAAGCGCGGCTATCCGCCTTCAGGCGCTTGTCTCCGGCCCTGCGGCAGAAGTTCAAGGATGAACTCAGCGCAGAAGATCCGATCAAAGAGGCCATAGCGGGGAAGAGTCGCTATGAGCTTTCCTTCGTCACTGAACCGGCCCTCATCACGAGGGCGCACCCCAATTACCGCACCTTCTGCAAGGTGAAGCGGACCATCCATTTTGCGGATGGAAGAAACTCGGAGTCGGAGCATAATCTACGCCTGACGTGGAAAATGCTGGAGTCCACCCCGGACCGTCCGGATGGGCTTTACTTGACCGACATCGAGCGTATCAGTCCGAATGATAAAGAAACCTTGAACGTCATCCTAAACCAAATACAGTGAGGTGTATCATGTATCTCCTTTACCTTTTCTTCCTGCTTTTTTCAGAATCGATTTGGGCCGCGAAAGTCTTCACCGTCCTTGCTACGAAGGACGAATACCCGCTCAGTTGGGAAACCATCTACAAGGTCAATGTCTGCAATGCGTATAGCACCGTCATAGAGCCGCCTACGGGATACGTGCTGTCGGATATGATCCTCGGGGACTCCAAACTGTTCAAGGCCGAACGGAGCGAGAACCGAGGCATATTGAAGCGCCTGGCCCCGGACAACGCGCGGACCAACCTGGTTCTCATATTGGAGGGACCGGACAAGGTCAGTCATAGCTTGACGTTTGAATTGACCGGCGAGGAAAACCCGAAAATAGCCAACGTTCAATTCTTCATGCCCGAGGACAAGGGACGGGACAAGGCCGTGGAAGCGGCGCGAACGTTTTATCAGACCCAAGTTCAAATGACCCTGGCCGCGCAGGAAAAAACCCTCATGTCCACAATCCGCGAAAGGACCATGGAAAACCTGGAGCCGTTCCACTTGGAGGGACATGACTTCACTCAGGAAAAGTTGGGTGCCAAGTTCACTTTGGAAGCCGTGGCCAATAGCGGCGGCCATGGATACGTGTACATATTCACGACAGCGATGGAGCAGGGCTATCAGGTCGTCCACCTGACCGGCATAGAGGGAAAGGACATTTCCAAAACCGTAAAACTATTCCGTGCGGTCCCGCGCCGGGACGGCATGCTCTACATCTACGAGACCACCCCATTCATCAAATCACCCGAAGGGCATAAATACACCTTCCATTTCCGGGTGTATAAGGAAGCGGCACACATCAAGGCCCAGGTTGAATAAAGGAGCATGCCATGGAACAAAATACGCCGAACCCCGATGACAATTCCGAATTGATACGCAAGCTGCAGGCGCTCGAAGGCCTTCCTGCCGAAGAGAAAGGTTTTTCCAAAAAGAGGAAGATCCAGATTGTCGTTGCCGCCATTGCCGCCATGCTCTTCCTAGCGGTTGTCTTTTTCCTGATGGGAAATAAAGGTCCGGAGAAAGGCAGCAAGGCCATACCAGCCATCAACCGCGGGCTTTCCCAGGCGGAATCCATCCGTAAGCAAAAGGAGCTGTTCGATCAAAAATCCAAAACCAAAAATGGGATGGAGGAGGATTGGACCCGAAAGACCCAGGTGATTCGGGAGAATCCTGCTCCCGTGGATTCACCTGTTTTTGCGCCCGAACCCGTGGCGATGGGTTCGGATAGCAAATCCTCTACTGATCCTGGTCCCGTTATTCCGGCCGAGAACGAGGAGGGCGTCAAACTGCCTCATCACGAAGATTTGACAAGCGTTCTTTTTTCCAAGCACGGCGTCCTCAGTCACAACAAGAGCAAGCTGTCCCTTTCTTCAGGGAAAGATTATGGCGGAAGTGGTGATGGTGTGGTTGGCGAGATTTCGGCTCCCCCGGTGGAAAAGCCAGTTGAGTTCAAGCCGAAGCCTGAGCTGGCAGCCAGGCTGACGGAAGACTACCAAAAGGCGTTAGCCTATCTGTCCTCCGAGCAACTTGTCTTTACAAGGGAGCGAGGAGGAGATAGCCAGAAGGAGAAGGGCGGCGTCAAAGGACTCCCCGCCGCTTTGGCCAAAGGGACTACTCACGTTATCATCTCCGCAGGACAGGAATTGACGGCGGTCTTGAACGAGTCCGTGAATTCCGATTACCCGTCCGTGGCCAAGGCCACCCTGACTTCCCCTGCCGAACTTTCCGGGGCTACGGTGCTTCTGTCCTACAACCTCGGGAATGAACGGGTCACGGCCCAGATCATGAAAATGGTCCTTCCCGCCAAGGAGGGTGAGAAAGCCAAGGAAGTGACGCTGTCCGCCGTGGTGAAGAACGGGCTTCCGGGCCTGGCCGGCGATGTCAGCCATCACTGGACCGCGCAAATAGCCTCCGGCCTTGCGAGTGCCGGGCTCACGGCTGGGGCCTTGGCCTACGCATCCCAGAACAGCAGCAAGGACTTGGGCACGGCGGTTCTCGTTGCTCCGATGGTGGAGCAAAGTGTACAGGGCATTTTAAAACCCGTGAACTACCTGGGTCGGGACCGGCCCGTGACCGTTACCGTCCCGGCCGGAACCGAGTTTACGGTCTTGGTCACGGAAGGGTTTGAGGTGGACCTGTGAAAGCCCTGTGCATGGTGATGCTGTTCTTGGTTCTCTCCACCAAGGCAGATCCGGTGGCATTGCCCTGTCCGGATCTGGCGCGGAAAACAGAAGCGACCTTCCTCAAAATGGATCAGGCCCTGAAGCTCAAAACCGGGATGCTCCTCGGGGAAATGGAAGCGGCCAAGGGGGCGCTCGAAGGCTGTATCACCGAGAACAAACAGTTGAGCACAAACATCGCTCTCATCTGGTTCCTGACGGACCTGGGGCTTGGTTTGGTATTGGGTCTCATCCTGTTCCATCAGATACGGATGAAGCGAGCCATTCGCGTCCTCTCCGAAATTCTGAGTACCAGGGACCCGACTCACTCGGTCAAGTATGTGCCTTCCCAAAGCCTTTATCATTTGGCATTGGGGCTACTCGGGCTGACCCTTATCGTCGTGAACTGGATCGCGCTCCTGTTATGAAGACGCTCTATTTATCGGCTCTGTTTGCGGGATGGCTTTTTGTTCATCCCGCCCAGGCCTTTTCCGGTCTCGAACTTTCCGTATCCAAACCCCATGCCGGTACGGCCTTGCAAAACAAAGGAATATACAGCCTGTCCTATTTCACGACCGGCCTTTCTCCGTGGCCGGGTTTTTCCGAATGGGGCATGGTTGCCATGCCTTCCTGGGGACCTAGTGATACCACTTTCAGCGCCTCACCTAGGACCCAAAGTTTTGTGGGTCTTTATGGAGGCCATCTCTTTCTTCTCGGAAGTGGAATCGTTCGCCCTGGCTTTGAGCTCGGTACAGTGTGGGAGGATACGCGGATTTCCCAAGTGGGCTCCGCGCCAATTACTCGTTCCAACCTTTCACTGTACTACGCCTTCAAGGTCCAGGTTCTTTGTCTGAGCTTCCTTGTTTCGAATAAGGGTTATGGAGTAGGACTCAATTTCAGCCTGTAGGAATGCCTATGAAAACGGGATACCCAAACGATTTCGCGCAGCCAAAGTCCCTTTCTGCCCCAGGTTTTTCAGCCTTACTTTTCGGGCTCGGGATGCTGTTCCCATCCGTCGCATTCACGCAAGATTTTCCCATGCGCGGGCAGACCTGGGTTTTTGTGAATGGACCCACGGAAGAAACCCACATCGTAAGATCGATTTCTGATTTCGGACCGACCTCCGTCATAGTCGCCAGGTTCAATCAGGATGGGACTGCGGATCTTAGGTATGCCAATCTTGCGGGCCGCTTCTGCCTATCAACCACCGAGGCGATAGATACGATAAACATCGAGCTTCGGAAAAATGTGCTTCATGCAAGCCATATGTTTGGGGTGAGCAGTCAGCTATTCCCCGATACGGCTTTCAGTTGCGACGCCGAGCTTGCTCGTCTTTCCGGCACCCTTCGTTATAGCCGCTATTCGATAAATGGCGCCAATGTTCTTCCCACGCGGGATGCGGCCTCGTACCAATGGCTTTTTGATCCTCCGGAGTGTTATGCCTCAAGACCTGCGAGAGCCCAGGACAAGGAGGATAAAGATCTTTGCGAAAGTCATTGGTGCGTGGATCCGAATCCTCCTCCAGATGATCCTTTCCCGGAAACCTGCAACGACACCTATACCGAATGCCATTTTGTGGTGGAGGAGTCGGCCCTTCAAACCAGGCCTTCGACGGTGTCCTTTTGGAACTTGCATCTGTTCCCGAAAATAGTCGTGCATCCTCGGCATCCGGCCACGGGACGGGTGATGAAGGAAATCAGCCTGTCGGAAGAGCAGGCAGAATCCTTCCGGCAACAAGCCATTGATAATCCCGACAACCAGGATTTGAAACCCTACCTGAATCCCGTCCTTGATGATTCCGCGTCTGTGTATTTCTCCGGCCAGTTCCTTTGGCCGGCATTGAATCCGGACCAAGTGTGGTCGGTGAGCCTTGAGATAAAGGCGGCAGGAGAGGGCGGGACGGGATTTTCCCATGACCCTCCCTATGCCTACCGCATTGCGTCCTTCGATGATTGGACGGGCTTGCAGAAAGCCTTGCTGCTTCCGTTCGCACGGGGCGATGTAGAAAAAGAGTTCTTGGAGAATCTGGATACCCGGTGCCCGGGTTGGGCTTTCCAGGATCGGATTATCGGACAAGAGGCCTTTGAGGTGAAGGAAGGTTTGGATGTGACCCTTCCCGATGTGCTTTCAATGGAACCGACGGATCCCAGGTGGAAACAGGTCAAGCAGGAGCGGGTGCCGGTGGATGGCGGCTATGAAGTCCGAACTATCGTAGAGGAAGACCGTGTCTTAAGCGGCCAGATGGCCATCGTTCGAAAGGTGGATTTCCCCTATGGGGATTATTTCTGGAAGGGCTGTCCGGACCTGGAGGATTCCTTCTTTAAGCTGACCCGATCGCAAGTGCTCCGTGTTCTTAGCCAGCCGGTTCCGACCTGCAACTTGGACAACCTGAGCAAGGCCGCAGCATTTTATCGGCGGTTAGAAGTGCGTTTCAAAAGTACGGAAGACGCCAAGGAAAAAGAGATGGCTGAGAAGCGGGCGTTGGAAGCGGAGTTTCAGTTTGAGCGGACCAAGGGCAAGGAGCGGCCCACGGGGCTTGTCTGTCCGGACACTCCCGTGGATTTGCTTCTAAGGAGGATGTAGCGATGAGGATCCTACTGGTCGGAACTTTATGCCTCTTCACTTTGGCTAAGGCTGATGAGATGCTTCAGCCGACAACCAGCCAGCCTGGCACCAAGGAGGAAAACGGCATTGTCACCACCTTGGCTTTGACTTATGTGAAGGTCCGAAATACGGTCCGTGATGCCTATATGTCGATTCAGTACACCCGGGCGATGGTGCAGACCTTGGATGATCAAAAGGCGTGGGTGCGCCGGAACCTGAAAAGTTGGGACTTGGTGGGCAAGAGAGTGGTCAAGTTGGTCACGGAGCCGGGACGCTGGGACCAGAAGCTTCAGGATTTGGAAACCATTTTCGACAAGACCGATTATCTCCTTTGGGACGAAAGCCGAGCCTTCGATGATCTCATGTATCGGCAGGAACGATACGCAGCAAGGCTGGGAGGCCATCTATCGCCGTATCTTCCGTTAAGCCATCCATCCGTGTCCGAGTTCTACAAATTCAATACGGGCCTATATAGGGCGGATCCAAGCTGGGTCGCTCCGATGGTTGGTGCAACGGATGAGGAGAACGGGCTTCATGAAGAACGGGAGAAGGCACGGCTCCAAGTGTTAGGTCGCACGCTCTAGCAGCGTAAAAATCCCACGCTCTTCTCCCTGCTG
>DAINDC010000091.1:0-6575 GCA_036732085.1 Fibrobacterota bacterium
CGCCACTTACTTCCTATTGAACAGCCCGCAGGCGCCGAATGCCTGGTGGCATTTCTTCCTGAGCGGGATTCTGGGCACCTTGGCCTCCTTGGCCCTGGTCTATATTACCCAGTACTATACGGAAGACCGTTATCGCCCGGTTAAGAGCGTTGTGGACGCCTCCAAAACGGGACCGGCCACCAATGTCATATCGGGACTCGCCGTGGGCCTGGAGTCCACCGCCCTGCCCGTGCTCGTGATGGCGGCCGCCTTGCTGGGCTCCTATTACCTCGGCAGGACCAGCGGTCTGCCCAACGGGGGAATCTTCGGCACGGCCGTGGCCACCATGGGCATGCTCATTTCCGCCGCCTATGTCCTGGCCATGGACACCTTCGGCCCCATCACCGACAATGCCGGCGGCATTGTCGAGATGGCGCGTTTGCCGGAAGAGGTGCGTCGCAAAACCGATCGGCTGGATGCCGTGGGCAATACCACCAAGGCCCTGACCAAGGGCTATGCCATCGGATCCGCGGGACTCGCCGCCTTCCTACTCTTCCAAGCCTATATCGACGAGGTGATTCAATACGCGGGCTTAGCCGTGGATGCGGCCTTCCCGGTGGATCTTTCCAAACCGGTCATCTTCGTGGGAGGCCTGCTGGGCGCCACCTTGGTCTTCTTCTTCACCTCCCTGGCGCTCAGGGCGGTAGGCCGGGCCGCGCAATCCGTGATCGCCGAGGTGCGCCGCCAATTCGCGGACCTGCCCAGGGAAAATGAAATCATCCACTTCCCCCATAATTTCGAACCGGACTATCGTACTTGTGTCGATATCGTCACCAGTTCCGCATTACGTGAAATGGTCTGGCCAGGTTTATTGGTGGTTTTGTCTCCCTTGACGGTGGGAGTCCTGTTCCGGGCCTTCATTACCAAGGAGGAGTCGCTGATTTCCGCGCAGGCCGTAGCGGCCATGCTCATGGTGGGAACCATCGCGGGCATCCTCATGGCCTTGTTCCTGAACAATGCCGGCGGAGCCTGGGACAATGCGAAAAAATCCGTCGAATGTCGGGAGCATGATGGGAAATATATCATCGGGCATGATGGGAAACGCCGGAAGAATCCCACTCATGGCGCCGCGGTGGTAGGGGATACCGTGGGTGATCCGTTCAAGGATACGGCGGGGCCTTCCCTGCATGTGCTCATCAAATTGCTTGCCACTTTGGCCTTGGTTTTGGCTCCACTTTTTCTCTAATGGACCCTGTTCCAGTTGTCATTATTGCAAGAAATAATAGGCAATTAATGGCGAGGCCTAATTGATGGATGCAATGCAGGGAGCATGAGAATACTTGCGCTCCCTGCAATTGCCGCATCGGTCCATTCAAAGTGTCGGTTGCAATTTCGGCAATAAATACAAGTCGTCTAGGTGCCCGAATTAATCCATTCTTATACCGTGAGCCAAGGCTCGGATAAAAGCAAGGACTTGAGGAGATTCCATGTCTGAAACGAATGCGGCGATTTCAACTCTGGATGGCAACGAAGCCGTTGCCCATATCGCATACCGAGTTAGCGAGGTAATCGCCATCTATCCGATCACCCCGTCTTCGGGCATGGGTGAATTGTCCGATGCCTGGGCCTCCGCGGCCAAACCGAATATCTGGGGCACGGTTCCCTCGGTCATGGAAATGCAGAGCGAAGGCGGAGCCGCAGGGGCCTTGCATGGCGCCATGCAGACGGGCTCGCTCACCACCACTTTCACGGCCTCGCAAGGCCTGCTGCTCATGATTCCCAATATGTACAAGATGGCCGGCGAATTGACGCCCACCGTGCTGCATGTGACGGCCCGGTCTTTGGCGGCCCAGGGCCTGTCTATTTTCGGGGATCATCAGGACGTCATGGCCGCGCGGCAAACGGGCTTCGCCATGCTTTGCTCCAATTCCGTCCAGGAGGCCATGGACCTGGCCCTGGTTTCCCATGCCGCCACCTTGGAATCGCGGATTCCCTTCCTGCATTTCTTCGACGGGTTCCGCACCTCGCATGAAGTTTCCAAGGTCGAAATGATTTCGGAAGAAACCATGCGCAGCATGCTGCCCTTGGAAAGGATCCTGGAGCATCGTTCCCGGGCCCTCACTCCGGACCGTCCCGTCCTGCGCGGCACGGCCCAAAATCCGGATGTCTATTTCCAAGGCCGCGAAACGGTGAATCCTTACTACGATCGCTGCCCGGAAATAGTCCAGGCCAAGATGGATCAACTCGCCAAAATCACGGGCCGGCAATATCGCCTATACGAATACTATGGGGCTCCCGATGCCGAGCATGTGCTGGTGATAATGGGTTCCGGTGCGGAAGCCACGGTGGAAACCGTGGACCATCTGAATGCCTTGGGCGGGAAAACCGGTGTGTTGATGGTCCGGCTCTACCGCCCCTTCTCGTTCAAACTTTTTGCCCAGGCCTTGCCGGCTTCGGTCAAGACCGTGACCGTCCTGGATCGCACCAAGGAACCGGGCGCCGGGGGCGATCCCCTGTATCTGGACGTCACCGCCGGTCTCTACGAAGCGTTCACCGCCGGGATCCTCAAGAGCCTTCCCCGCATACTCACGGGGCGCTACGGCCTGTCTTCCAAGGAATTCACCCCGGCCATGGTCAAGGCCGTCTATGCGAATAGCGAAGCCGAGACCTTCAAGAACCACTTCATGGTGGGCATCCACGATGATGTCACCCATGCCTCTTTGGATTTTGATCCCGATTTCTCCATCGAACCCAAGGATGTCATCCGCGCCTTGTTCTACGGGCTGGGGTCCGATGGAACCGTGGGAGCCAATAAGAACTCCATCAAGATCATCGGCGAGAACACGGATAATTTCGCGCAAGGCTACTTCGTTTACGATTCCAAAAAATCCGGGTCCAGCACGATTTCCCATCTGCGATTCGGACCCCGTCCCATCCGCAGCACCTATCTCATCACCTCGGCCAATTTCGTCGCCTGCCATCAGCCTGCCTTTCTCGATCGCTTCGACCTGGTGGGGGCCTTGGTTGAAGGCGGCGTCTTCCTGCTGAACTCCCCTTATTCGAAGGAAGAAGTTTGGGATTCGCTTCCCCGAACCGTGCAGGAGAAGCTGATCGAAAAGAAGGCGCGGTTCTATGTGATCGATGCCGTCAAGGTCGCGAAGGAAAGCGGCATGGGCAATCGTATCAATACGGTCATGCAGGTTTGCTTTTTCGCCATTTCGGGAGTCCTGCCCAAGGAGCAGGCGATCGAAGCCATCAAGAAAAGCATTCGCAAGTCCTACAGCCGCAAGGGCGAGGAAATCGTCCAGAAGAATATCCAGGCGGTGGATCAGACCCTAGGAAACCTGTACCAAATCGCTTTGCCCGCTGTCATTAGCAGTCGCAGGGAAATGCCGCCGGTAGTCAGCCTCAAGGCCCCGGCCTTCATGCAGAATGTGCTGGCCAAGATGATCTCCGGCCAAGGCCATGAATTGCCCGTAAGCGCGATGCCCGTGGACGGCACCTACCCGACCGGGACCGCCCAATGGGAGAAACGCAATATCGCCTTGGAGATACCGGTATGGGATCCGCCTTCCTGCATCCAATGCAATAAATGCGCCTTGGTCTGCCCGCATGCCGCCATCCGCATCAAGGTCTATGAGCCTTCGGTACTCGAAGATGCGGCCCCGTCCTTCAAGTCGATGGATGCCAAGGAGAAGGATTGGAAGGGGTTGAAATACACCATCCAGGTCGCCCCGGAAGATTGCACCGGCTGCGGGATCTGCGTGGACATCTGTCCGGCCCGCAATAAGCAGGAGTCCCGTTTGCGCGCCATCAATATGACCCCGCAAGCGCCTCTCCGCGAACAGGAGTCCGCCAATTGGGACTACTTCCTATGCATTCCCGAAAAGGATCGCCGCACGGTCAATCCTGGCAATATCCGCCAACAGCAGGTGCTGCAACCCTTGTTTGAGTTTTCGGGAGCCTGTTCCGGCTGCGGGGAAACGCCCTATATCAAGCTGGCCACGCAGTTGTTCGGCGATCGCATGGTGATTGCCAATGCCACCGGCTGCTCGTCCATCTATGGCGGCAATCTGCCGACCACGCCTTATGCGACCAATAAGGAGGGGAGAGGACCCGCCTGGAGCAATTCGCTTTTCGAGGACAATGCCGAATTCGGTTTGGGCTATCGCCTATCCATCGACAAGCAAACGGAATTTGCCCGGGAATTGGTGCCGCGCTTCGGCTCACAGTTGGGTGAGGAACTGGTCAGCGCCCTCCTTGCGGCCGATCAGTCCGATGAAAAGGGAATTTACGAACAGCGGGAACGGGTCGCGATCCTGAAGGAGAAAATCCGCAATGATGTCTCGCAGGATGCCCGGATGCTGCTTTCCGTGGCTGACTACCTCGTCAAGAAATCCGTCTGGATTATCGGCGGCGATGGTTGGGCCTATGATATCGGTTTCGGCGGATTGGATCATGTTTTCGCATCGGGCCGCAACGTAACCATCATGGTACTGGATACGGAAGTCTATTCCAATACCGGCGGGCAGATGTCCAAAGCGACCCCGCGGGGTGCCGTGGCGAAATTCGCCGAAGGCGGAAAACAACAGGGCAAAAAGGACTTGGGCCTGATAGCCATGAGTTATGGGAATGTCTACGTGGCCAGGGTGGCCTTGGGCGCTCGCGACGAGCATACGGTCAAGGCACTGATAGAGGCCGAAAGGCATCCGGGTGTCTCCCTGATTATCGCCTATAGCCATTGCATCGCCCATGGCATCAATATGTCCACCGCCAACCAGAACCAGAGGATGGCCGTCGCTTCCGGCCAGTGGTTGCTTTATCGATACAATCCGGCCCTGTCCGCCGAAGGAAAAAATCCGTTCCAACTGGACTCCAAAGCCCCGACCAAGAAGGTCAAGGAGTTCATGGATATGGAAAATCGCTTCAAGCTGCTTAACCTCACCCAGCCGGAGCAGGCCAAGAGGCTGCAGATGGAAGCGCAAGAGGATGTCGATCGCCGCTGGAAGTATTATGAATTCCTGGCCTCGCAAGGGGCCGTGGGGCCGGAGGCCTTCCAAGCCACCCAGACCGCCCAAGCCAAGGTTGATGCGCCCATCGTAACCGAGAAAAGCCAAGGACCTGCAACCGGGAAACCAGAATGAATCTTGAGACATCCTTCCTAGGACTTCGACTTCGCACGCCCTTGGTCGTTTCCGCTTCGCCCCTGAGCGTGGACGTGGACAATTTAAGGCGCATGGAAGACGCAGGCGCTTCCGCCATCGTTCTGGATTCCCTTTTCGCCGAGCAACTCGAAAGCGAAGAGGCGGACCTGCATCGATCCTTGGCGGAGGGGACGGAAAGCTTTTCGGAGGCTTTGAGCTACTTTCCGGAAATGGCTTTTCCTTCCGGACCGGAAAATTATTTGGAGCGGATCCAAAAAGCCAAGGCCGCCGTTTCCATCCCCATATTCGCCAGCTTGAATGGGACGCATCCCGGCCATTGGACCCACTATTCCAAAGCGATTGAGCAGGCCGGTGCCGATGCCTTGGAATTGAATATCTATGATATCCCCACCGATTTGAATACCACCAGCGTGCAGTTGGAAAGCCGGTATCTGGATATCGTCCGATCGGTCAAAAGCGAAATCCGCATTCCCTTGGCGGTTAAAATCGGCCCGCACTTTACCAGTCTCGGCAATTTCGTCAAAAGCGTGGTTGAAAATGGAGCGGATGGGCTGACGCTTTTTAATCGCTTCTATCAACCCGATTTGGAAATTGAGACTTTCGAGGTCCGACCGCATATCATTCTTTCCACTCCCCAAGCCATGCGCTTGCCTTTACGGTGGATCGCGATTCTCCATGGGCGGATTCACGCGAGTCTGGCGGCTTCGGGCGGGATCCATGAATCGCAAGACGTGGTGAAAATGATCATGGCGGGCGCGGATGTCACCATGTTGTGCTCGGTGCTGCTAAAACACGGCATCGGTAGAATCCACAAGATTGAACATGGGCTCCGGGATCTGATGGAGAAATTGGAATATGAATCGGTTGCGCAAATGCGCGGCTGCGTCAGCCTCAAAAAATGCGAAGATCCCTCCATCTACGAACGGGCCCTGTATATCAAGGGTTTGAAGAAGTATAAACCATCGGTCTGACTTAGCCGAGAGTAGGTAAAGGCCTGTATTCCGTGGTATAAGAATTGCTGTTTTTCCAAGGGATGAAAAAGCAGAGCCAGATCCTTATCGACGGAAATGAGGCGGCTGCTTTTGTCGCCTATCGGGCCAGCGAGGTTATCGCCGTTTATCCCATCACGCCCTCCACCACCATGGGCGAGCTTTCCGATGCCTGGTCGGATAAACGGATCCGCAATATCTGGGATACCATTCCCGTGGTCCAGGAAATGCAATCCGAAGGCGGTGCGGCGGGTGCGGTCCATGGCGCCTTGCAGGCCGGCTCCTTATCCACCACCTTCACGGCCAGCCAAGGCCTGCTGTTGATGATCCCGAATATGTATAAGATTGCCGGGGAGCTGACCAGCACGGTATTCCATGTCGCGGCCCGGGCTTTGGCTACTCATGGCTTGTCCATCTTCGGGGACCATAGCGACGTGATGGC
>DAINDC010000091.1:6585-15634 GCA_036732085.1 Fibrobacterota bacterium
ACCTTGCGAAGCCGTATTCCCTTCATCCATGCCTTCGATGGATTCCGCACCTCCCATGAGTTGAATACCATCACTCCCATCGACAACGAGGATATCCTGGCCATGATCGACGCGGACTTGGTGCGGGAGCATCGGTTACGCGGCCTGTCGCCGGACCGGCCTTTTATCCGCGGCACCTCGCAAAATCCGGATGTCTATTTCCAATCCAGGGAAGCGGTGAATCCCTTCTATGCCGGCGCCGCGCATCTTGTCCAAAAGGAGATGGACAAGTTGGCAGAGAGGACGGGGCGGAGCTACCGCCTATTCGACTATGTGGGAGCCGAGGATGCGGAGCGCGTCATAGTGATCATGGGATCCGGCGCTCAGACCGTGGAAGAGACGGTGCTGGAAAGCCTCAAGCTCGGTGAAAAAGTGGGCGTGGTAAAAGTCAGGCTGTATCGGCCGTTCGCTGCCGAGGCCTTTCTGAAAGCCCTTCCCGCGACGACCAGGGCGATTGCGATATTGGATAGGACCAAGGAGCCGGGCGCCTTGGGCGAGCCGCTTTTCCAGGATGTGGCCACGGCCCTGGCCATCGCCTTGAGCCAAGGTAAACTGGCGCTCCCGGTTTTCCCCAAACTGGTAGGGGGACGATATGGATTGGGTTCGAAGGAATTCACGCCGGCGATGGTCTGCTACGTATTCCGGGAATTGGAAATGCCCGCGCCCAGGAAAACCATCACCATCGGCATCGACGATGATGTGGGTTTTACCAGCCTTTATTATGATCCCTTGTTTTCCCTCGAAAGACCGGACGTGGTCCGCGCCACCTTCTGGGGCTTGGGATCCGATGGCACGGTGAGCGCCAACAAGAACTCGGCGAAAATCATTTCCGAGGGAACCGACAAACAAGTCCAAGCTTACTTCGTCTATGATTCCAAAAAATCCGGCAGCGTCACGGTTTCGCATCTGCGCTTTGGACCGGATCCGATCAACATGCCCTATCTCATCACCGAGGCGAATTTTACGGCCGTACACCATTTCCCCTTCCTGGAAAAATATTCCGTACTGGACAATCTCAAACCGGGGGGCACGCTTCTCCTCAACTGCCCATTCGCCAAGGAGGAGGTCTGGTCCCACTTGCCGCCAAAGGTGCGGAGCGAATGCGTAGAGAAAAAGTTGCACGTTTTCGCGATCGATGCCAACGGCCTCGCTTCATCCTTGGGGCTCGATCAGCGCATCAATACCATCATGCAGGCCTGTTTTTTCCTGACCGTGAAGGTGATACCCGCCGATCAGGCCCTATTGAAAATCAAGCAGGCCATCGAAAAAACCTATGCCAGCCGGGGTGATAAGATAATCGCCCAGAACCTGCGTGCCGTGGACGCGGCCCGTGAAAGGCTGTTCATGGTGGCCATTCCCGACTCGGTGGAGGATTGGCGCAAGGCCGGTCGCGGGAAACCGCCGCTCCGTTCCGGAAATGCGAGGCCAACCAACTTCTTCCGCAAGGTGACTTCCTATATGCTGAGCGGCCACGGGGACGATCTGCCGGTGAGCGCCATGCCCACGGATGGGACCTATCCCTCCGCCACCTCGCAATGGGAAAAACGCGATATCGCCACCGAGGTTCCGGTATGGGAACAGGATATGTGCATCCAATGCGGCAAGTGCGTCATGGTCTGCCCTCATTCCGCCATCCGCGCCAAGATTTTCCCATCTGGCACCATGAACGCGGCCCCGGCGGGATTCATCAGCGTTCCGGCGAAATGGGCCGCGCTGAAAGGCTCCGATTATACCTTGCAGGTTTCCGATGCCGATTGCACCGGCTGCACTTTATGCTATGAAGTCTGCCCGGTCACCGACAAAGCCAATCCCGCCAAGAAGGCGCTCAATATGGTGGCCAAGAGCTCGCTGCCGGAATCCCGAAAATCGTATTGGGATTTTTTCCTCCAGATTCCGGATGTTACCCGATTCGGCTATGATCAGCTCAAATTCACCCAGGTCAAGGACGTGCAGTTGTTGCGTCCGCTCTTCGAATTTTCCGGCGCCTGTTCCGGTTGCGGGGAAACGCCTTATCTGAAACTCCTTTCGCAGCTCTATGGGGATCGCATGCTGGTGGCCAATGCCACCGGCTGCTCCAGCATTTATGGCGGAAATCTCCCCACCACGCCCTGGTGCAAGGATGGGGAAGGGCGCGGACCGGCCTGGAGCAATTCCCTCTTCGAGGACAATGCCGAATTCGGCCTGGGCATGCGACTCGGCGTGGACAGGCAAACCGATTATGCCCGCAGACTGATCGTATTCCATCGGGAAATGTTGGGACCGGAACTCGCTGAAGGTCTCCTGCTGGGCAACCAAGGCACGCCGGAGGGCATACGTGAGCAGCGCCAGCGGGTTCGCCTGTTGAAAGAGCTTATCAAGGATTCCGAGGATCCGAAACTGGAGGACCTCCATGCCTTGGCGGATAATCTGGTGGAAAAATGCGTCTGGATTGTCGGGGGCGATGGCTGGGCCTACGATATCGGTTTCGGTGGCCTTGATCATGTGCTGGCGAGCGGGGCGCGGGTGCGGATCATGGTACTGGATACGGAAGTCTATTCCAATACCGGCGGCCAGTCTTCCAAGTCGACGCCTTTCGGCGCGGTCGCGAAATTGGCTGCAGGCGGGAATCGGGCGGTTAGGAACCGGGCGGGCAAAAAGGATCTCGGTTTGATGGCGATGAGTTATGGAAATGTCTATGTGGCTGCCGTGGCCATGGGCGCCAACGATCAACAGACCTTGAAGGCCATCGCCGAAGCGGAAAGTCATCCCGGCCCTTCCTTGATAATCGCTTACAGCCATTGCATCGCCCACGGTTATGAGATAGATGCGGGACTGAAGCAACAGAAGCTGGCGGTGGATTCCGGCCAGTGGATTCTCTATCGTTATAATCCCGCCTTGAAAGCGGAAGGCAAAAATCCGCTGCAGTTGGATTCAAAAGAAGGCAAGATACCCTTGGAAGATTATCTCTATTCCGAGGGCCGTTTCAAATCTTTGAAAAAGGAAAATCCCAAGATCGCGGAAAAACTTCTCACGGCTACCAAGGAATCCCTGAAGAGCCGATGGGACGTGTATAAGAAACTGGCCGCCGATCCCGCGCCGGCCATACCGGGAATCGAGCCTTTGCCGTGGGTCTCGGCGAATATCAGGAAAACCGGATCACAACCTTCGGAGTGAGTGGGCCGAAGGCTGCGCGGATTATTTCAGAGGGTATCCCGATCGAATTCACAGTCTTTTTCTAGGTCGCCCCAATTCCACCGTGAACATTGAAGTTCCGGGGAGAGTTCGCTCTTAAACATGACCTTGATATGGTTGGGGCAGGTATGGCAGATCATGCTGGAAATAATTTTCCCGCGGATGGGGCAATTCAAACGTTCCGGTGGATTCGAGGAATGGAATGGCATGGGAAAATCTCCTTCCATAATTGTGATTAAGGACCTCAAGGATTATCGCAATGAATATGCCAAACTCTTCCTGTCCGCATGCCGGTCCTGATGCCAGGATGGCAAACGGAAAAGGCTTTCCCAAGCCTATTTGTGACAAGAATAGATCCGGAAGATTTGATTTCATCCGAATGGGTAACGCGGAGGTGTCCCCATGCCCAATCCCTCCATTATTTAAATGGTGAACGAAGGATACTGAGGACGAATTTTCAAGGGCATGGATCTTGCATGACCTACTGCGAAGGAAAGGCGCCAAGGTCGGCGCATACGGGATTCACGGATGCCGGTTTATGTCTCCATTGGTCTGTTCGCCCTGCTGGGCCTGCTCTTCGGGGCCGGGGCCATGATCCTGTCCCGGCTGCTCGCTCCCGTCGCTCCCGATAAAGGGAATAAGCGCGCTGCCTATGAATCGGGAGAAAAGCCATTCGGATCCGCACGCATCCAATTTCGCATCGGGTATTACCTCTATGCGCTCATGTTCCTGGTTTTCGACGTCGAGGCGATTTTCCTTTTCCCCGTCCTGGCCGGATTCAAACAAGCGGTCAAAGGCGGCGGCCTCCCGGGCCTGATGGTATGGCTGGAGCTTTTGGTATTCATAATCATACTCGGTTCCGTTCTGATCCATGCCTGGCGGGAAAAGGTGCTGGAATGGGAGTGACGGACAAGGTGCGCTTCCAATCGCAAAACGGCGGCGGAAGCCTCATCCATGCGGCGGATTGGGTTGCCAATTGGGCACGGGCCAATTCCCTTTGGCCTCTGGTATTCGGGACCTCCTGCTGCGCCATCGAAATGATGGCCACGGGCGCATCGGACAATGACTGGGCCCGCTTCGGTCTGGAGGTGGCCCGAGCTTCCCCGCGTCAGGCCGATCTGATTATCCTGGCCGGCACCATAGTGGAAAAAATGGCTTCGCGGTTGATTACGCTTTACGATCAGATGCCCGAGCCCAAATATGTCATCGCCATGGGCGCTTGCACCGTATCCGGCGGGCCCTTCGTCTACGACAGCTATTCCGTCATCAAGGGGGCCGATCGGATCATTCCCGTCGATGTCTTCATCCCCGGATGTCCGCCCAGGCCCGAGGCCTTGTTGTTCGGAGTATTGCAGCTTCAAAAACTCATCCGCTCCGGCAAGGCTCATGGCGGCACGCGTCCGGTGAATAATAGTCCGATGGTGGATAACTTTTCAGCTTCGGCCAAGGACTGGGAGGAAAAGGAGAAAGCCAAGCAAGCGGGAATGAAGGAGGCCCAGGAAAAATTCAAGCTGGATAATCCGGACTTCAAGGGTGTGGTGATCAAAAGGGCGACTCCCGTTAAGTATCCGGAATTGACTCGCACGCCCTCTCCCATTAAGGGCCTGGCCCCGGGGGAAATCCTCCGCCGCGTCCAATCCCGTTTTCCAGGAGTCACCGTATTCGGAAAACCGGAAGCCACGCCGGATTCCCTGGCCCATGAAAATGGCGATTATATCCTTAACCTGCAGGTTACCCCGGACGAATATTGCCCGCTCGCATCCTTCCTGAAGGAGGATGGGGATCTGGCGATGGATTTCCCGGTATACCTCACCGCGGTGGATTGGAAGGATCATTTTGACGTCGTCGTCCACCTGCTTGCGACCGCCCATGGCCATCAGGTGACTTTCCGATGCGCGGTACCCCATGGAGAGCATCCGGAGATAAGAACCTTGTCCCATATATTTCCAGGGGCGAATTGGCATGAACGGGAGGTATACGATTTTTTCGGAATCGCCTTTACCGGGCATCCGGACCTGCGCAGGCTTTTCCTGGAAGATGATTTTCCGGGGCATCCTTTGCGCAAGGATTTTGAAGACCCCACCCGCGTCTTGAAAAGGCCTTACTGAGGCGGAACATGGCATTGGACAAAGCAAACCCGCAAGCAATCGAAGGCCTCGCCAACTACCTGGATGAGTCGAGCCAAATCAATGAGCCGCTCCCTTACGGTTTCACCTTGGAGCGGAAGCCCAAGGAGGGCTCCCAGGAATTCTATCTCAATATGGGCCCGCAGCATCCCAGCACGCATGGAGTCTTGCGGCTGGTCCTGCGGCTCGACGGTGAAACCGTTCTCGAGGCCGTTCCCCATCTCGGCTATATTCATCGCGGGATCGAGAAGATGGGGGAGAATCAGACCTGCCTACAGTATATCCACTTGACCGATCGATTGGATTACCTGAGCAGCCATATGAACAACCTATGCGTCTGCCTCACCATCGAGAAGGCCATGAATATCGGCGTGCCGGAACGCGGCGAATATATTCGGGTGATGGTTTCGGAATTGCAGCGGATCCAGTCCCACCTGCTCTGGTGGGGAGCCATGGGCATGGACTTGGGTGCGATCACGGCCTTCCTCTACGGGTTCAAGGAGCGGGAAAAAATCACGGCGCTTTTCGAAGAGCTTTGCGGCGCCCGCCTGACCATGAATTATTTCCGACCCGGCGGTTCCAATGCGGATTTGCCGACGGGTTTCATGCCGCGGGTGAAGGAAATAGTGGAAAGCATGAAAGGGACCTTGGCGGAAATGGATCGATTCCTGACGCACAATCCCGTCTTCCGTATCCGGACCCAGGGAGTAGGCGTGCTCAGCAAGGCCGGCGCCTTGGGCCATGGCTGTTCGGGGCCGGTGGCACGGGCTTCCGGGGTCGATTTCGATGTGCGCAAACATCAGCCCTATTCGATTTACGAACGGTTCGACTTCAAGGTGGCGGTGGCGACGGCCGGGGATTGCCAAGCCCGCTATCAGGTCCGCATTCGGGAGATGGAGGAATCCCTCCGCATCCTGGAGCAGGCGATCCGGGAAATTCCCGAAGGCGATTTCCGATCCAAGGAAAAACCGGGATACAAGCTGCCCGCAGGCAATTTCTACTCGGCGGTGGAAACGGCGCGGGGCCTGTTCGGGATCTATCTCGTCTCCGAAAATTCCTTCAAGCCCTACCGGATCAAGAATCGTTCGCCCAATTTTTCGAATCTTTCCGCCGTCAATGAAATACTGGCGGGCTGCAAGATCGCGGACATCGTGACGGTGCTGGGAACCATGGACCTCATCCTACCGGATATCGACCGATGATGGAAACGACTTCAATCCAACATCCCTTGGGCGATTGGCTGCGCCAAGAGCTTCCTCCCGTTTGGGCTGCGGGAGCCAATGCCGTAGTGGCCCTGATATCCTTGGCCTTGGTGCTGGCCGTATCCGCCGTGGTACTGGTATGGCTGGAGCGTAAGGTTTGCGCGCATTTCCAGGCCCGGCTCGGCCCCATGCGGGTGGGTCCCCATGGCATCCTGCAACCAATCGCCGATGGCATCAAGTTATTCCTCAAGGAAAGCATCAAGCCGCGTAGCGCGGACAGCTTCGCCTACTACCTGGCGCCCATGCTGCCGCTCATCGGTTCCTTCCTCATCCTGGCCGTGCTTCCCTTCGGACCGCAATTGCAGGCCGTGGACCTGGATGCCGGCATGCTCTATATCGCCGCCGTATCCGGGATCGGGATTTTCGGAATCCTGGTGGGCGGATGGGGATCGAATAGCAAGTACTCGCTTCTGGGCGCGATGCGATCGGGAGCGCAAATGCTTTCCTACGAACTCAGCATCGTGATGGGATTGCTCTTGGTGGTCATGGCCAGCGGCACAGCTTCCTTGCGGGGGATAGTGCTTTCCCAGCAGGGCACCATACTCGATTGGTGGATATTCAAGCTGCCCTTCGCCGGATTCCTGGCCTTCCTGCTTTTCCTCGTGTCTTCCACTGCGGAGCTCAATCGGGGTCCCTTCGATCTTTCCGAAGCGGAATCGGAGCTCGCCGGCGGCTTTCATACCGAGTATACCGGGATCACCTTCTCCCTGTTCTTCATGGCCGAATACGTGAACCTTTTCGCCTCCGCCGGACTCGCGACGACCTTTTTCCTGGGCGGTTTCCTGCCGCCCAATCTGGGATACGCGCCCGTGGATGCGGCCTTGATGTGGGTCCCCGGCTGGGCCTGGTTCATCCTCAAGGCCTATGCCCTGGTATTCCTCTTCATGTGGACGCGCTGGTCGCTTCCGCGCATCCGCATCGATCAGCTCCTTGCCTTGGAATGGAAATTCCTGCTGCCCGCCTCCATGGTCAATCTGCTCTTGGCGGCCGGCCTCATCGCCGCGGGTTGGTTGCTGCCATGATATCCCTGTCCCGCCTTTCCGCCGACGTATTGGCTGTGTTACGTGGCATGGCCGTTACCATGGGATATCTCCTCCATCCGGGCCGCGTAGTCACCCGGCAATACCCGGAAAACCGGGATTCCCTCAAGTTTCCGGAGCGCTTCCGCGGCCAGGTGGTGATGCCCCATGATGCCGAGGGCGAGCATAATTGCACGGCCTGCACCCTGTGCGAGAAGGCCTGCCCCAATGGAACCATCTCCATTTTCACCACCCGCAACCTGGCTTCCAAAAAAGTTTTGGGCCAATTCGTCTACCGTTACTCCCAGTGCACCTTATGCAACTTTTGCGTGGAAGCCTGCCCGTTCGACGCCATTCGCATGGGCGATGGGATTGAATCAGCCGGATTCTCCCGCGAGGAGCTGGACATGATCCTGAATAAGAAGGAAGGCCGATGAGCGGGCGCGACGTGGGTTTCTATCTCTCCGCGGCGGGAATGCTTTCCTGCGGTCTGGCGGCCGTCACCCTCCGGGATCTGTTCAAGACCGTCATGGCCTTTCTGGGCCTGCTCTTGTTTACGGCCGTGCTTTTCCTCGTCCTCGAGGCCGAGACCGTGGCCTTGGTGCAAGTCATGGTTTATATAGGCGGCGTGATGATTTTCCTGCTGTATGGCGTCCTCCTGACCAGCGAGTTGGGCGGCAAGACGGTGCCGTGCTCGGGGGCCCAGAGAATTGCTGCCTTGGTTGGATGCGCGAGCTTGGCCACGCTTTTGATCCTGGCAATCTGGGCCTTGCCGCTCCCGGTCGCGGCAGCCTTGGTCTCGACGAGGGAGGCCCCACCGACGGTGGCCTTTGCACCCATCGCCGACCTCGGCTCCATCGGCATGCGTCTTTTGGATCCCGGGCCGGAGGGCTTCCTGCTCCCCTTCGAATTGATTTCCGTCCTATTGCTGGGCGCCGCCGTGGGAGCCATCGCGCTGACCCGCTCTAGGGCCTTGCCGAAGCAGGGTAACCTCGAGGTTTCGGAATGAACCTGCAAAGCTGTCTCACCTTGACCAGTCTGCTGTTCGCCACGGGCCTCTATGGCCTGTTCACCCGCAGGAATCTGATCGCCGTCCTGGTTTCCCTGGAGGTCTTGGTGAACGCCGCGCTCGTCAACTTCCTGGCCATCGCCCGGTTCGCCGCCACCGATGCCAAGGCCGGATCCATTTTTGGCCTGTTCATCATCGCCGCGACTGCGGGTGAGGTGGCGCTCGCTTTGGCCATCGTCATCACCTGGTATCGCCGCAAGCAGAATCTGGATATCCAAGGTTTGGAAGGATTGCATGGATGAGACTTTGATGTCGGGAACCGGCCTTCCCGACGCTTATCGATACGGCTCCTTCGCCATCCTGGCCCTGCCCCTGCTCGCCTTCCTTTTCAATGGGCTCTGGCTGGGACGGAAAAGCCGGAGC
>DAINDC010000092.1:0-11810 GCA_036732085.1 Fibrobacterota bacterium
TTCCATTGCGGGGGCCTGAATATGCGACCACACAAATGCCGGTAGAACCAAAAAAAATATCGTCGGCAATAAGAACAATGAATTGGGCCTGACAGGCTTGGCTTTGGATCCGAACTTCGCCACCAATCATTTCATCTATGTCGACTACGAACCCGCCAACCCCGATGTCATGAATATTTCCCGCTTCACCCTCAACGGCGACGTTCTGGACATGACCTCGGAGAAAGTCCTGCTCTCCTTTCCGATGCAGAAGGACTACTGCTGCCATACTGGCGGCGGCATGCAATTCGACAATAAGGGAAACCTGTTCATATCCGTCGGCGACAATCTCAATATCAACGACACCTATGTGAACGAGGCCGATGCCATCACGGATGATCAATCCCATGCGGCCAATACCAACGACTATCGCGGAAAGATCCTGCGCATCCATCCCACCCCGGAAGGCTCCTATACCGTGCCCGCCGGGAACTTCAAGGAATATTTCGCTTCCATGTGGAGCGCCGCCGATCAAGCCAAGGTCAAGCCGGAAATCTATACCGTGGGCCATCGCAATCCCTACACCATTTCCGTGGACACCCTCAAGAACCTTTTGACCTGGGGCGATGTGGGACCGGACGAAGGTTGGGCGACGGAAGAATTGAATTCCGTCAGCAAGCCGGGCTTCGAAGGATGGCCTTATTTCGCCGGCGCGGAAGGCAATCCCCATTACTTCTATCGTTTAAACAAGAACGCGGCCACGCCAATGAACCTGTCGCCGAACAATACCGGCGTGCAAGCCTTGCCTCCTGCCGTCGGCGCGACCATCGGATACAATCAAAGCGCCGCCATCACCGGTTCCATCTATCGTTACTCTTCGAATCAGACCTCGCCGAAAAAGCTGCCGCCGCATTTCGACGGCAAGTGGTTCATTTCCGATTTCAAGGCGGGCTGGTTCCATGTCGCCAGCCTGGATGATGCGGGGACCAATGTCACCGCGACGGCTAATTTCCTGGGCGGGCTGGAGGGTCCCCTGCAGGTTACCATCGGCCCGGACGGGATGTTATATGTCCTGGAATACGGGACTTTCTACAATTTCACCAGCGCTGGCGGAACCGAGCCGGGCGCTGGTTCAACCGGAAAGACTCAGCTTTCACGTTATGAGTATTCCGGACCGGCATGCGTCGCCGCCGCGTCGATCCAGGATCAGGCCGATGCCCGCGCCAATGCGGCTTCCGGGAAGGTGGGCATGCTGCTCAACCTCGGCGACGCTTCGCAGCGTATCGTAAGCCTGCCCTTGGGCGCCCGCGGCTTCCGCCTGTATGACCTGCAGGGAAAGGGGATCTGGCATTTCCAGGGCTCCGCCAAATCCGCCGCCAACGTTTCCATCCCGGTTTCGTTGGGCAATGGCCTCTACCAAGTGAAGTTCGAGTATTGATCGGATCCGTATTTAACGGATCCGCTTCGCCCTGCTCCCATCGGAGCGGGGTGTTTTTTTCGGCATGGCCGGATTTTGGCAAATTCATCTTGAAATCGCCGGCCCTTGCGATTCCCTGACCTTGATCGAACCTTGATTGTTACGCCCGTGTCCTGATTGTTACGTTTTGCCGCACCGAGGCCGGCACTGCGCCGGTCCAAAGGAGGATGGCCATGATTGAAGCTCCCATGCAAACGCGTGCCGATCTGGAAAGTCCCGCCCAGACGGAGGAGTTCCGGGCCCTGGCCGCGCGCAAGGATCTCTTTTCCGTGACTTTGACCCTGGCCGTGATGGCTATCTATTTCGGCTTCCTCTTCCTGATCGCCTTCCGCAAGGATCTGGTGGGGGCCAAGCTTTCGCCTCACGTAACCTGGGGGATACCTCTGGGCATCGGCGTCATTCTGGCTTCCTGGCTGCTGACCGGCATCTACGTGTTCTGGGCCAACCGCAGCGGCGACAAGATGGTGGAAGCCTTCCGCCGGAAATGGATCAAGTGATGCAGACCCTCATCGGGCAGGCGAATCCGGTCGCCATCGCCTTCTTCCTCTCCTTCGTGGCCTTGACCTTGGCCATCACCTATTGGGCCGCCCAGCGCACCAGGACCACCAAGGAATTCTACGCCGCCGGCCGCAGCGTCACCGGTTTCCAGAACGGCCTCGCCCTCGCCGGGGACTATATGAGCGCCGCCTCCTTCCTCGGCATCGCCGGCCTGGTCTCGCTAAAGGGATACGACGGCCTGATCTATTCCGTGGGCTGGCTCGTGGGCTGGCCCATCATCCTCTTCCTCATCGCCGAACCCCTGCGCAACCTCGGGAAATACACCTTCGGGGACGTAGTAGCCTACCGGTTACGGGCCCGCCCCGTGCGCACGGCGGCCTCCCTGGGAGCCATAGTCACCGTGCTGGTCTATCTCGTCGCCCAGATGGTGGGCGCCGGGACCTTGGTCAAGCTCATGTTCGGCCTGCCTTACGAATTGGCCGTGGCCGTGGTGGGCGCCCTCATGATCGCCTATGTCCTGTTCGGCGGGATGCTCGCCACCACCTGGGTGCAGATCATCAAGGCCATGCTCCTGCTCGGCGGGGCCACCTTGCTCGTGATCCTGACCTTGTCGAAATTCCATTTCAGCTATGCGGCCCTCTTCGGCGCGGCGCAGGAGAAATACGGCGACGGCTTCCTGCAACCGGGCGGGCTGGTCAGCAGTCCCGTCGACGCCATCTCCTTGGGGCTCGCCCTCATGTTCGGCGCGGCCGGGCTCCCGCATATCCTGATGCGTTTCTATACGGTTCCCAATGCCAAGGAGGCGCGCAAATCCGTCTTCTATGCCACCGGATTCATCGGCTACTTCTATATCCTGACCTTCACCATCGGCTTCGGAGCCGCGGTGCTGGTGGGTTCGGACGTCATCAAGGGCATCGACAAGGGCGGCAATATGGCGGCCCCGCTTCTGGCCGAAGTCCTGGGTGGCCATGTCTTCCTCGGTTTCCTCGCGGCCGTGGCCTTCGCGACCATCCTCGCCGTGGTCGCCGGACTCACGCTCGCGGGCGCATCGGCGCTTTCCCATGACATCTATGCGGGCGTGCTGAAGCGAGGCGCTTCCACTGAAAAGGACGAGGTCAAAGTCGCCAAGGGCGCCACCGTGGGCCTGGGGCTGGTGGCCATCCTGCTCGGCATCTTGTGCAAGGGCCAGAACGTCGCATTCATGGTGGGCCTCGCCTTCGCCATCGCCGCGAGCGCCAACTTCCCTTCACTCCTCTTCGCCATCTATTGGAAGCGCTTCACCACCCGCGGCGCCGTGGCCGGCATCCTGACCGGATTGATCCTGTCGGTCGTCCTGATCATACTGAGCCCGACGGTTTGGGTGGATATCCTCAAGCATCCCACGGCGATCTTCCCGCTCAAGAATCCCGGCCTGTTTTCCATGGCCGGAGGCGTGCTGGCCGCCGTAGCCTTTTCGTTGATCGGCAAGGAACCGACGGCCCAGGAGAAATTCCCAGGCCAGAAACTTCGCAGTTACGCCGGCGTCGGCGCCGAATAATCTCCCGAATATCCCTTCCCAATCCTGACTTAGCGCCCGGGTACGGATGGCGCGGTCCGGGCCAGGCTTTTCGGCCGAGGAGTGATTGTCCGATAAAAAGGTTCGGCCGCCGATGCGCGGCCAACCGCGCAGGCCACTTCAAGTTCCACTGTAACTTCCGCATTACCTCTCTCCGGGCGGCCGTCGCGCCGCTTGCATCGCGCCCCATCCCATCGTTATGATTGCCGGGAAGCCGAATGCGTTGCGGCCGACCTGAACCCGGATTGGAGTGAGACATGGCCCCTGCGGCCCGTAGAATTTTCCGCTTGCCCGCATCCGGGACGTGCGGAAGATCCAAGCCTCTGGGAGCCTTGGCGATTGCCGTTTTGCTGATGGCCGGGATGGGCGTCGCAAGGGCGGCGACTCTACATGGGTTCGATGCGGATCGCATCCATGGCTATTATAAGGACGGGGATTTCGACAAGGTGATTCGCGAGCTCGAAGGCTTCCAGAAGTCCGGTCGCAAGTGTCTGCATAGCGACAGCCTGTTCCTGGAGAAGTACCTGGCCGTGGTCTATGCCGCCAATCCCGCCACGCGCGAACTGGGCCGCTACCATATGCACAAGCTCCTGGACATCTTTCCCTCCGCCGATCTCATCGACATGTTCGTGGGCGAGGAGGTGGACGGGGTCTTCGACAAGGTCCGCAAGGAACATTCCCTGGGCAAGTCCGCCTCCGCAGTTCCCGCCCCCCGTACCGTCGCCGTTACCGCCAAACCAGCCCTACAGCCATCTCCCCGCCCGGCCCCTGTCGCCGTTCCCATCGCCGCCCAGCCCATCCCTGACCGTGGGATCCAAGACCGTGAGAGCCAAGATCGCCTGGCTCTGGCGCGCGCCGATCTGATCCAAGCCCAGCAGGATACCGGTTCCGAGACTTCGTGGAAGGACTCCGGCCCCTGGATAGGCGGAGGCGCCGCTTTGGCCCTGGTCGCCATCACCCTTTATTTCGCCGGCTCCCCCAAGGAGTCGCCGACCAAGACCTATGTGGTTCCGGCTACCGCATCCCGTTGAACCCCAGGCTTCAAGCCCGGGCGCCCGAAAAGGCCGCCCCCCCGGTTCCTGCGGCCCGCACATGCCCATGACCGTATGGCGCGCTATGCCCGCGGCGGCCTTCCTGCTCCTGGGCGCTTGCAGCCTGAACGATTCCTCCGCGGGAGGGACCTTCCTCAGGCTGGAAGCCAGCCCGCAGTTGCTTACATATGGCCGGGTGACCGTCGTGCTCGGCGATTCCATGGGTAACATGCCGGATACCCTATACGACGACAGCCTGCCTTCGCTCGCGGCGCTGGGCAGCCTTCCGGCCAAAGGATACCAGGGCGGCAAGGCCGAAATCACCATCAAGGGCTACCGGCAAGGCATCCTGGCCTATAGCGAGACCCGGGTCTATGACGGCCGCACCCAGCGCGTCCTGACTTTGACCGTCTCCAAGGATGACGGGCCGATCCTGATCGCGGTGAAGCCGCCGGATACCACCCTGGCTCCGGGCACCGTCACCCATGCTCCATCCTTCACCGGCTACCCGGGGGATACCTCGGTTTCCATCCGCGATTCGGTTTCCCTGGCCTCGGAGGCGTACGATCCGGACGGGGATCTGGCGCGTTTCGCCTGGCATTGCGATGGGGGAGGTATCGCCGACGATACGGGGTCATTGGCGGGTTACCGTCAGAAGATCCCTTACGGCATCCGGATCTCCAATCCCGGGCAATATGCCTGCGTCCTTACGGTCTGGGACAAGGGCGGCCGGCAGGTCCGGCATACCTCGGCCATCAAGGTGGATCTCGACATGCCTTTCGCCGACGCCGGCAAGGATACCGAGGTGGTGGCGGGAACCTGTATTTTCCTGCATGCGCGCGGCTGGGATGGCTACGGGCCCATCGTTTCCCGATCCTGGCAAATCGGGGATGAGCCTTTCAAGCCCGTATTGCAACAGGAGACGTCCATTCTGGCGCCGCTCCTGGCCGGCGATCTCCTCTGCATCCTCCGGGTCACGGATTCGGACAGCCTATCCACCTTGGATACCTTGAGGGTCCGGGTCTTGCCCATCCCCGGCGACTCGCTGGCCAAGCCCGCCAATCCGGCTTCTCCACCGGGCAATTAATTTCCGATTCTTAGCCAATCTTTTTTGCGATGCCGGTTACGCATCGGCCTGGAGTCCCACTCCAATCCAATGTCGGGTCCGGTGTCTCCGTGCCTGCTTGGGCTGTTTAGGTAATTTTGAAATTTGGGCTTGGTACCGAGGCCGATCTCGGACTTTCACTCAACGGTTCCGGCGCGTTGGGGCTAGGGGTTACGTCCAGATTAATTAGATTTTGCGAACTTCCGGTCACCTTTTCGAGAGTGGGTAAACCCATGCCGATTTCCATCTCCGCAACCTTCAAGACTTCACTCCTGGCCTTCGCCTTTGCGCTATCCGCGCAGCGCGTCCAAGCGGCCTCGCCGCATCCCGCTGCTTCGACGGCCCCGGCCGCCACCGTCGCGCCGTCCACGGCGCTGAACCAGAAGGATATCCATAGCGCCTATAACGAAGGCGACTTCGACAAAGTGACAGCCCTTATCGATGCTTTCAGCAAGGCGAACAAAACCTATAGCCGCGCCGACAGCATTTTCATCGCCAAGCACCTGGCCGTGGTCTATTCGGCCAATCCGCAGTCCCGGGAAAAAGGGAGATACTACATGTACCGGCTCCTGGAGATGATGCCCTCCGCCGAGCTCGTGGATATGTTCGTCAGCGATGAGATCGATCGCATCTTCGACAAGGTCAGGAAGGAATTCCTGGCCCGCCAGAAAGGATTCGGAGTGGACAGCGCGCAGATCTCCACCCCGGAGAAGGCGACCACGGGTTCGGCCGCCGCTTCCACGCAAACCGCATCCGCAACGCCGACGCCTTCCAAGGCCCAGCCTTCGCATTCGGCGGACTACCAGGCCGCGAGCGAGCCTTTCTGGAAGCGCAATGCCTTCTGGATCGCCAGCGGAACCGGCGTCGCCCTTGCGGGCGCCGCAGCCGTCTTCATCTACCTATCGGATGATGCCCCTGCCGCGGGCAAGACCATCACCATCCCCTCCAAGACTACCGCCGCGAATTAATCGTCCATGCAAAGGTCGCAACTTATGTCCAAGCTTTCCATCGTCCATCGAATCGGCAGCCTCTCCAGGGCCGGGGCCCTCGCGGCCATTCTCGGCTTCACCTTCTTCCTCCTCTGGGCCTGCCATACCGTGGATTCCCAGGACAAGTTCGACATCCAGGGGGATTCCACCTGGACCGCTTGCGATACCGTCACGGTGATTTTGCTGGACGATTCCGGCAAGACCCTGGATACCTTGTACAATGCCCCGCTGAAGTCGCTCGATCAACTCAAGGCTCTGCCCGCCGACAAATATACGGGCGGCAATGCCAAGTTCAAGATTCAGGGACGGAAGTCCGGCGGCTCCTGCTTCGATGAGACCCGTAGCTTCGATGGTACGGCCGGCAAGGTCACGGTCGATACCGTCCTGGCCCCGGAAACCAAGATCCTGTCGCTGACCGTGCAGCCCCATGCGCTGACCCTTTCCTCGGATGACGCCTCCGCTCCCGTGACCGCGTCCATCAAGCCCGCTTACGCCGAACAATCCTACCAGTGGACCCTAAGCGACAATAAGATCGCGACCCTGGAATTCCCGAACGGTCCCGCTTCGGGCAAGATCAAGGTGAAGCCGTTGCTGAACGGAGTCGTTACCATCCGCGCACGTTCGACCAAGGATACCAGCAAGTTCGATGAGCTTGTGCTCACCGTCCAGACGGCCTCGGGGAGCCATGTCTCCCTGTCCGCGGATTCCTTGAATCTCTTCTTCGGGGGCCCGGGGGATTTCCTGCAGGCCAAGGTGCTGCCGGAAGGATCCAGCCAAGCCGTGGAATGGTCTTCGGATGACAAGAAGATTGCGGAGGTCGATTCCCTTGGCAATGTGAAGGGCATCGGGGAAGGCACGACCCATATCGTGGCCAAGTCCAAGGCCTTGGGCGTTTCCGCCTATGCCGTGGTGACGGTCAAGCGCGATTTGCCCGTACTGACCGTGGCTTCCCGCGCGGGAGCGGCCGTGAACGTGCCGATTATCTTCGCGCCCGCCGTGACCCAGCAATTCGGATCCACCGTGATGTTCAAATGGGATCTGGACGGGGACGGCAACTGGGACGATTCGCTCGAAGGCGATTGGACGGGGAAGACCGTGGACCTGCCCGAGAAGACCGGGAAATATTCCAAGGAAGGCAACTATTCGATCGGCTTCCTGGTCCGCGACAGCGAAGGCAATGAGGCCGTAATCCATGTCAACGTGGAAATCGGGAACCAGCCCCCGGAAATCCTGGCCATCAGCGCCGATACCCTCATCTCCATCAAGGATTCCATCCGCCTGTTCGCCAAGGTCAAGGACTACGAAGGCACCGTGGCCAGCGGGGCCTGGGATTATGATGGCGACGGCAAGTTCGACGATTCCCTCGCCGTCAAGGATTCGGTGGTGGATCTCGTCTTCGGCCATACCTATAAGGATGTGGGCAGCTTCAACGCCATCCTGCGCGTCCGGGACGAATCCGGAAAGACGCGCATGGATACGGTCAAGATCAAGGTGGTCCTGGATCCTCCCGTGGCCGATGCGGGCAATGACACCACGGTCATGGCGGGGACCTTGGTCCAGGGCCATGCCAAGGGTACGGACAAGTTCGGTCCCATCGTCACGCGTGAAATAAAAATCGCCGGCGGCGCCTTCATCGCGCTCTCCAAACAGGACACGGCCGTCCGCCCCCCCGTGGATTCCGGCAAGTTCCCGATCGTAGTCCGGGTTACCGACAACGATGGCAATAGCGCCATGGACACTCTGATCGTCACCGTCAGCACGCCCTCCAAATCCAATGCCGACCTTGCGGATCTCGGCGCCTCGGCCGGCACGCTCACGCCGTCCTTCAAGGCCGTCACGGCCTTCTACTCCTTGGGCGTCGCCTATGCGGACAGCCAGGTCACGGTGAAAGCCACCACGGCCGATACCGGCGCCAAGCTCGCCATCAACGGCAAGCCCGTCGCCTCCGGAGCCGCATCGGATCCGGTCAGCATCGCGGTGGGCACCGCCGTGAACGTCTTCCAATTGGTGGTCACGGCGCAGGACGGAACCCAGAAGGTCTATGCCATCTCGGTCACGCGGGCGCCCAGCGCGGAAGCGCAGTTGAGCAAGTTGGAGGCCACCGGCATCACCCTCAAGCCCGATTTCTCCTCCTCGATCCTGGCCTATGCGGATACGGTCGCCAATGCTTTGGCCTCGATCACCCTGAAGCCCACGGTGAGCAATGTCGGCGCCAAGGTGAGCGTGAACGATTCGACCTTGCCCTCCGGAACCGTTTCCAATCCGCTGCCCTTGAAGGTGGGCGACAACCTGATGCAGGTTCTGGTGACGGCCCAGGACGGCAAGACCAAGGCCACCTATACGGTCAAGGTGGTCCGCCGCGCCAAGCTCATCCTTTCCCGGAAGCTCGGGGATCTGGCTGCCACTCAGACCGATTCCATCGAGGCTCCGCTGGGAAGCACGGTTAAGATCAATTCAGCGGATACCACCGGCTACCATTTTTCGAAGTGGGGTATCACGGAAGGTACAGCCGCGGTTTCCGATTCCGCCGCGGATTCGACCATGCTCACCCTCCAGGCGGCCACGGTACGGGCCAATGCGGCCTTTGCCATCAATATTTACACCATCACCACCTTGGCTGGAGCAGGGGGCATTTTCAATCCGCCTTCCGCCATCGTCAAGCATGGAGACAGCGTCACCATCACCATTTCCCCATTGACCGGATACCGCATCCTCACGTTCAAGGACAATGGCGAAGGGGCAATTGCGCTTGGATCCAAGTTGGGCGTTTGGCGTTATACGCTGAAGAATGTCTCAGGAATCCATAACCTGGAAGCGACCTTTATGCCCTATTTCACAATGTCAGCAGCCTCATCCGCGAACGGTTCGGTCGTCAACCCGGCCGCACCTGTTACGGTGGATGCAGGGGGAAGCTACACCTTCCAATTCAAGGCTGTAAGCGCCGCATACACCCTGACCGAGCTAAGCGACGGGACAGGCGGCGTACCGATTCCGGTTCCAGATTCCTCGGGGAGCTTCAACTACACAGTCTCCAACATCTCAGCGGACCACAATCTAACCGCGACATTTGCGATCAAGACCTTTACCTTGAAGATAAACGGCCATTTCCTATGCGTTCGCCAAGTGGTGACCTGCACGGATCCCGGGCTTTGCTTGATCAAGCTTTGTCTTGCGGGATCGGGGCCGGATACGGATTCCCTGACGGTGAATTACGGATCCAGCTTCAACATTACCACGGCTGATAGCTTGGATACCCGGCCTTTCGTGAACTGGGCGAAGGATGGGGCGTCGTTCGCGACCACTACTTCCATTACGACAAATCCAATCACCAGTAATGTGACGTATACAGCCAACTACAAGCCAGCTATCATCATCAAATGCTGCCCGGGTATCTGTTGTACTATCGGGACGACGCCCGTTCTTACCGAGCCGCTTCTCACTTCCCCGTCAACCGCGCCCCCGCCGATGCCGCAATCCATGCTTCCCCTTCCCGAAAATTGAGGAGGGTGCAGGCCATGCGGCCAAACACTTATAAAAAGGCCTCCCGACGGGAGGCCTTTTCTTTTTCTTCTTATCAGGTGGTATTTGCGAGGAAGGAAGGGCTAAGGTCTAAGGCCAGCCAATGCCGCCCGCATGGCCTTCCCGGATTTTTCCAGGATTTCCGCCCCATGCGCCGCGGACAGAAACGCCGCTTCGAATTGCGAAGGCGCCAGATACACGCCCTGATCCAACATGGCATGAAAGTACCGGCCATAAGCCTGGGTATCCGACTTGATCGCCGAATTGTAATCGCGCACCGGACCCGCAGCAAAGAAGAGGGTAAGCAAAGAACCGACACGGTTGATGCACCAGGGGAATGGCGCTCCAGCCAGAGCGGAGCGCATATCCGCTTCCCAGGCTTCCGCGCGTTTGTTGAGCGCCTCGTAGAAGCCCGGTTTCCGAAGCTCCTTCAGGACCGCCAGCCCCGCGGCCGTAGCGAGCGGGTTACCTGAGAGCGTCCCAGCCTGGTAGACGGGCCCTTCCGGGCTCAACTGGTCCATGATATCCGCGCGGCCGCCATAGGCCGCCAAGGGCAGTCCGCCGCCCAGGATTTTCCCCATGGTGGTGAGATCGGGGGTGACGCCGTAAAAGCCCTGCGCCCCGGCCAGACCGAGGCGGAAACCCGTGATCACCTCGTCGAAAATGAGCAAGGTGCGGTGCCCGTCGCAGAGGTCGCGCAGGCCTTGGAGGAAACCCGGTTCCGGGGCGATGACGCCCATATTGCCGGCCACCGCTTCGACGATGATGGCGGCGATCTCGTTGCCGCATTCCTTGAACACGGTCTGGACCGATTCCAGATCATTGTATTCCGCGAGTAGGGTATCCTGCGCGCTACCCTTGGTGACGCCCGGGCTGGAAGGATTGCCGTAGGTCATGGCTCCGGATCCGGCCTGGATGAGGAAGCTGTCCCCGTGCCCATGGTAACATCCGCGGAACTTCACGATTTTCTCGCGGCCGGTGAAGCCGCGCGCGAGCCGGACCGCGCTCATGGTGGCTTCCGTGCCGGAGCAGACGAGGCGGACCTTTTGGGCCGAGGGGACGCAAGCACGGATGGTTTCCGCCAGCTCGGTCTCGGCTTCGGTGCAGGCCCCGAAGCTGGTGCCGTGGGCGGCGGCTTTGACCACGGCCTCGATGACCGTGGGGTAGGCATGCCCTAGGATCATCGGGCCCCAGGAGCAGACGAAGTCGATGAAGGTGCGGCCGTCGGCATCCTCGATATAGGGGCCGTGGGCTGAGCGGAAGAAGATCGGAGTGCCGCCCACGGATTGGAAGGCCCGTACCGGAGAGTTGACTCCGCCGGGGATGATGGCGCGCGCGCGCGCGAATCGGGCCTCGTGGGCGTTGCGGGAACCGGGGATGGGGGCGCTCATGGGTTTCCTTCCGGAATCTTTTTCAGGATCTTGGTTTCAATGGCCCCGAAAGAGGCCTTCAAGGCTTCGACCAATCCGGAACTATTGGCGTCGAGGGCCTGGTGCAGGTTCTCCACGCCGCGTTCGCGCAAGGCCGCCGAGGTGGATGGGCCGATGGAGATGGCGAGCATGCCTTTCGGCGTTCCCAGTTCGGCCGCGATTTCCGGGACCGCCTTGAAAAAATGTTCCACCGCGGAACCCGAGCAGAATAGCGCCGCGGATACGTC
>DAINDC010000092.1:11820-15595 GCA_036732085.1 Fibrobacterota bacterium
CGTCTTTGCATTCGGCCTTGAGGCGCTCCGCCACGTCGACGGGCATGCCGGGACGATAGACCGGCACGTTGTCCAGCTCCACGCCGCGCTCCCGGAAGGCGGCGGGATTGAGGCGCGTGGAAATGGAGCAGGGATGCAACCATCGTTGCGCGAAGACCATGCCGGGAGGGCCGGAAGTGCCGGCCGATTCGAACTGGTATTCGTTCAGGAACCCTTCCACCGAGGCCTCGCTCGGGAAGAAGGCCACGCGGCCGCCCAGGCTCTCGACCAGGGGCTTGGTCTTACCTCCGACCAGGAAAAATGGTTTTTGCACCCAGGTTTCGAAATCCTCGTCGAGGCCGGCATGCATCTGCCGGATTCCGTTCGGGCTGGAAAGGAAGATGCCGGTATATCCGGAGGGTTGCAGGCGGAGGACCTTACGGAGCCCGTCTTCCAAAGGGACGATGTCGACAAGGGGGATTTCCACGGGCTCGAAGCCGGCCTCGGTCAGCATCCGGCTCAGTTCCTGATTCTGCCCGGATGGCCGGGTATTCAACACCCTGGCCATGCTTCAGTCGTTCGCTCCGGCGAGGGGATCGCCATTCAAAAGAAAGTGCTCGGGGAGATCATGGGGCAGGGGAATGCCCTTGTCCCGGCATTCATCTTCCATGCGCGCGGCCACTTCCTCCAGCAGATCCTCCGCTTCGTCCGCACCCATGGACTGCTCCACGCGCGCCATCTTGCCGTCGACGGGATTGCCGAGCACGGCCAGCATGCGCAAGCCGTCCCCATGCGGATAGACATGCGCGGCCATGGGAACCTTGCAGCCCCCGCCGATGCGCTTCATGAACAGCCTTTCCAGGCTCACGGCCACCCCCGTAATCTCGTCATGGACGGCGGAGAGGAGCTTGCGGGTGCGCGTATCCGAAGCGCGGCATTCCAAGCCCAGCGCGGCCTGGCCGATGGCCGGGATCATCTCCTGGAAGGAGAAGTGGTGGGTGATGTCCGAGGCGCGCCCCAGGCGCTTGAGTCCGGCGGCCGCCAGGACCAGTCCCTGCAATTCGCCGCTGGTAACCTTGGCGATACGGGTATCCACATTGCCGCGCACGGCCACGTATTCGAGATCCGGGCGCAGGGCCTTGAGTTGCAGGATCCGCCGCGGCGATCCGGTGCCGACCTTGGCGCCCTTGGGCAGTTCGCGGAAGGACTTGCCCTTGGAAATGAAGACGTCCCTGGGATCTTCGCGCTCCGGGAAGGCCCCGAACATCAGTCCCTCGGGTTCGTCTTCCGGCACGTCCTTCAGCGAATGCACGGCGAAGTCGACGGTGCCGTCCAGCAAGGCGGTCTGGAGTTCCTTGACGAAGACGCCCATGCCCGGGAAGGCATGCAGCTTGGTCTTCTGATCCGCGTCGCCGACGGTCTTGATGATCTCGACGCGCACTTCCAGGCCCTTATGGGCTTTGCGCAGGGCTTCCGCCATCATATTGGATTGGGTCAGGGCCAGGGTGCTGCCCCGCGTGCCCATCACCAAGGTCTGCTTTTCGGGCTTGGCGCCGGCCACGGATTTTTGCGCGGGCTCCGGCTTCTGGTCGACCGGTTTCGACTTGTCCGGCGAGGGTTTTTTATTCACTTTGGGCTCGGACTTTTTATTGGGTTCCACGGCTTTAAACTTAAAAAATCGACCGGGCTTTTGCAGTTCCGTCTTTGGACGTTCCCGCCCGGCCCAGCGGGCCTTTGCCTCTGAAGCCTCCGGAGCGCCGGAGTGGCGGAGTCGAAATGACAATCAGCCCGGACGAAATGGCAGGCAGTCCTGTTCCGGCAGTCAACCTTGTTCCTTTTCCTTCTCGGCCAGGGCGAAGAGGAGTTCCACGAAGTAGCGCGCGCGTTTCCCGTCCCCCTGCTCCCCCAGTAGCTTGAGCTTGGTGGTGGGTTCGTGCAGGAATTTATTCAACAGGCTGCGGCCCAGGGATTCCAGCTGTTTACGGGTCACTTCCGGCTGGCCGGCGGCCCACTTGGCGATTTCCCTCTCCGCAATCGAATTGTACTTGTCGCGCAGGATGCGGATGGTGGGGACGATATCCAGGCTCTGGAACCAGCCTTCCACCTTGACCGCCTCGTCCTCGATGATGTCCATCGCCTTCTGCGAGGCGCCCTTGCGCAGCGAGACGTTTTCGTTGACCACGTTCTTGAGATCGTCGATGGTGAACAAGAAGGCGTTCGAGACCTGGCCCGCGGCGGGATCGATGTCGCGCGGCGCGGCGATGTCGATGAGGAAAAGGGGCTTGCCATGGCGCAGGCGCACGGCCTCCTGGACCTGGGCCTTGGTGATGACGAGGCCGGGCGCGCCCGTGGCCGAGACCACGATATCGCAATGCGGGAGGCGCTTATCCAATTCGGACAGTTGGCATAGCTCGCCGCCGAATTCGGCCGCCAGCTTCTCCGCCGTGGACAGGGTGCGGTTGAAGAAGATGAACTTGGCCGCCCCGGCCTTGTGCAGGTGCTGGGCGGCCAGCTCGCCCATTTCGCCCGCGCCCACCACGCCCACGGTCTTGCCGCGGAGATCGCCCAGGACCTTCTTGGCCAGTTCCACGGCGGCATAGCTGATGCTGACGGCGCCCTCGTGGATGGCGGTCTCGGTGCGGATGCGCTTGCCCACGCGGATGCCGGTCTGGAAGATATGGTTGAGGTAGAAGTCGGCATGCCGCTGATCGGTAGCGATGCGGTAGGCTTCCTTGATCTGTCCGAAGATCTGCATCTCGCCCAAGATCATGCTGTCCAAGGACCCGATGACGCGGAAAAGATGGCGGATGGCATCGCCTTGCGTATGGAAGTATCCGTGGTTGCGGATCTCATCCTCGCTCACGCCCTTGCTCGCACCCCAAAGCTTTTCGATCAGGGCGCGGCTCTGGGTCGGCTGTTCGGAGATGGCGTAGATCTCGGAGCGGTTGCAGGTCGACAGGACGACGACTTCGACCATGCCCGGGACCGCGAGCAGCGCGCGGCTGAATTCCGGCAGTTCAGTTTCGGAGAAGAGCAGCTTGTCCCGCAAGCCCACCGAAGCGGTCAGGTGGTTCGCGCCCAGGACCAAGGTTTGGGGCTGGGGCTTGCCGGATCCGGTCGGCTGTGCGGACGCGCCCATTTCAGCTCCGGAACCCATGCGCGCCTATCAGGTTGGTCAGGAGCAGGACGACGAATCCCACCAGCAGGAAAATCGCATGCAAGCGCCCCCGCATCCCGTACAGCCGCCGCGCCAGGCCCGCGCTCAGGAAGACGGCGAGCACCAGGTAGATGGCGAATTCCCTCAGCGTCATCCCGGCGAGCCCATCCTTGCGGACCCACCAGATCCCGATGATGGAACTCATCACCATGGTGGTGCTTCCCAGGAAGGACCAGTTGGCGGAGAGCTTGTCCAGCTTGTCCAAAGGAGGCAGCTTCCGGAAGGCCACGTCGAAATTCTTGCTCTTGAGACGGCGGTGCAGCAGCAGGTACAGCGAAGCCAGGATGGAAGCCATGCTGAAGCAGGCATAGGAGGCCAGGCTGGCCACGATATGGAAGACGAGCATGGAGCCATGCAGTTGCGGTGGCAAGGCATAGTCCGGTTTCAGGAGGAAGACGGCGGCCAGGACGCACAAAGTGGTGGGCAGCAAGGTGAACAGCCCCAGTCGGCGCGTATCGGCCAAGGTCTCGGACAGGAAATGGATGGCGCCCAGAATCCAGGCCATGAAGAGCAGGCCTTCGCCGACCGTGCCGAGCGGGCAGCGACCCAAGGCGGCTCCCAAGACGAATAGGAACACCG
>DAINDC010000093.1:0-438 GCA_036732085.1 Fibrobacterota bacterium
TCAAGCTTAGCATCATCCCGGACAATGATCTGGGTGACGTCAAGGTTACCATCCACCTGGAGAACATCCCGGTATTGGAGGGGCTGGATAAGCTCTGCAAATCCCATGGCCTGGAGATGGTCGCGGATGGAAATGTCTATCGCGTGCGCAAGACCAAGGAAACGGCCTTCAGCCTGATCGAAGTCCATAACAAGCGCATGAACCTGGACGTCCAGAACCGTCCGGTCAAGGACTTCCTGAGGGAGTTCGTGGAAAAGACCCGCATCAATATCGTCCCGGGCCAGGACCTGCGCGGCCTGGTGACCGGCCACCTCAAGGACGTGGAACCGATTGACGGGTTCAAGGCCCTGATGGAGGCGAATAATTACGAAGTGAGGCTCAAGAACGGGGTCTACCTGGTCGAGAATGGGGACTCTTCCTCGCGGGGTGAACCGGGCG
>DAINDC010000093.1:448-15552 GCA_036732085.1 Fibrobacterota bacterium
CCGCCATAACCAGGGCTATCCGGGAGCGGGTTCGGGAAGCGCGGATGTGGATGTCCATGAGGGTCGCGTGACCTTGTCCCTCAACAATGCTTCCCTCGGCGATGCCATCCGCGTGATCGCGGAACAGGCCGGCCTGAACTTCACCATCATCGGCGATGTCACCGGGAACGTCAATGCGCAATTGAAAGGCATCACCGTGGACGAGGCGTTGTCGGCGCTGCTCCAGGGAACCCGTTATGCCTTTATCCGCAAGAACGGCACCTTGCTCGTCGGGGATCGGAATCCCAATACGCCTTCCGGCCAGGCCCTCTCCGGCGCGGAACTCGTCTACCTGAAATACATCAAGGCCGAGAACATCGAGAAGATCATCCCCAAGTCCCTCTCTGCGGACAATATCAAGGTCATCAAGGAGCAGAACGCCGTGCTCATTTCCGGCACCGGGGACGATATCGCCCAGGTCAAGACCTTCCTGGATCAGGTGGACGTGCCCACGCCCCAGGTCTTGATGGAAGTGGTGGTGGTGGAATACAACCGCAACAAAAGTTCGGATTTCGGCTTGGCCCCGGGTACGCAAAACTATCCCGGTCCCAATGTGGACATCACCGGGAACATGAGCGGCATCCGGCAGACCTTTACCAAGGGCTCGTTCCAGGGCGTGATCGGGATCCTGCCGCCCAAGTTCGATCTGAGCCTCAAGGCCTTGGAATCAAAGAACAAGGCCAAGATCCTGTCCATGCCCAAGATCACCACTTTAAATGGTAATAAGGCCGATTTGCGCGTGAGTAAGACCTCCTACTATCCCGTCCGCTCCGTGACCAAGGATGGATTCCAGAATGCCGATTTCCGCACCATCGAGGACGGCATCACCATCGAACTCACGCCCTGGATAACCAAGCACGGAGAAGTCAACGTTACGATTAGCCCCAGCATCAAGACCTCGGAACAGGCCGCCGGCGATGCGCCGCCTCCCGTCACCAACCGTTCCATCAATACCAATGTCACCTTGATGGATGGGGAAACCATCGCCTTGGGCGGACTCATCAATTCCAAGGAGGAAAACAGCCGGGAATTCATCCCCATCCTCGGCAGCATCCCCATCCTGGGTTACCTCTTCTCCTGGCGGAACGCGCATACGCAAACCACCGAGCTGGTCATCTATGTGACGCCCCATATCCTGAATCCGGAAGCCCAGAGCGTCAGCCTGGAAGAGGAATTCGAATCCTTGGACCGCCGCTCCGGTTTCCTCAAGAATTCGGACTTCATCAAAAGTTCCATGGAGGGCGCGGCCAAAAATGCGGCCAAGCTCAAGGAAGGCGCGGAACCGGCTCCGAAGGATGCGGCTCCTGCCAAACCCGACCCGAAATTACTTCCGAAGGCGGAACCCAAACCGGATCCGAAATCCGATTCCATGCCGCAAGGAAAGCCGGCAGGGAAGAGCCAGCCCGCCATGCCTATCCGTGGCCAACCCGCCATGCCCATCCGGGCCGACTCTTCACGCGGTCGATGAAGGGAAGGGTAGGGGGCGGAATGGTCCGGAAGACCATCCTCCCCAAACTGGCTTTCCTCTTCCGGCAGCTTTCACTATTCGACCAAGCCGAAGAGGCCTTGCCTCCCTCGGACACCACCAAGTTCCAACCTCAGTCTGAGCCGAAAAATCCGGTTGCTTCAACCGCGGATCCGGTTGCTTCAACCTCGGTTTCCTCATCGGGCTTCCGGGATTTATGCCAGGGTTCCTATGCCCATGTGGAAGTCCTGGTCAAGCCCAGGATGTGGGAAAACTGGCGGGTCTTCTGGACCCGGCGCAAGGAAGCTTTGCGCGTGGAAGTCCCGTCCCTGCTGGATTCCGCGCCTCTCGAGATCAAACAGGCACTGTTGCAATGGGCCGTGCTGGTATCGCGGCGAGGCGTGAAGCAAAAAACCGAGCTGCGCATGGAACGCGTCCGATTGGAGACCTTGATTCGCGGGTTCCTCCGATCGCCCACGGGCAATTCCGAAGCCGGTTCCGCGCATTCACGGATGCGGGCGCGCAACCGCAGGCGTCTGGAGCGGATGGCCCCCCAAGGCAGCCACCATGATTTGAACCTATCCTTCGCCCGGGTCAATGCCAGGTATTTCGAGGGCCGCCTACAGGCCACCGTGACCTGGTCCGCGCGGCTGGGCGGGCTCTCCACCCATACCATGGCGCAGGATGGGGAAGGGAAGCCCTACCACCTGATCACCATCAGCCGGGGCTATGATAACCCGGAAGTTACCCCCCAGATCCTGGACGGGGTGATGTATCATGAATGCCTGCATATCGCCATCCCACCCGAGCATAGGAACGGACGCCGGATAGTCCATGGCCCGGATTTCCGCCGACGGGAACGCGAATACGAGCATTATGAGGTCTGGCGAGTATGGCACCGGGACGGCCTGCCCCTCGCCTTGCGCCGCATGCGCCGTTCCGGGAGATGAACGGGATTCAGAGATCCTTGCGGATGCGCAGGATGCAGCGATAGATGGGCTTGCCCTGCTGTCGGTACTTCTTCTCGAAATTGGTCATGATGCCTTCCGTTGGTTCGGCATCGTCCTTTTCCAAGGTCAACCATTCCAAGGAGGCGAAAAGCGCCCGGGCCTCCGCATTGTATTCCGCATGGTCCGTGCCCCAATGGAACAAGGCTCCGGGGATGGCTTTGCGGCGGACCAGCTCCAGAAATGCCAGGGACATGAGCCGATTCTTATGGTGCCTTTTCTTGGGCCAGGGATCGGGGAAATACATGTGAAAGGTCCCCACGCAGGCATCCGGCAGGTAATCGCGGAAGAAGTAGAAGGCGTCTCCGAGCAGGACCCGAGTATGGGTGAGTTGCGGCCGCTTGTCCAACCTTTTGGCGACCAGGTGGGCGATTTCCGCTTCCCACTCCAGACCGATGAAGGGGATCTCCGGATGCCTTTCGCAGTACTGGACCAGGAACCCGCCCTTGCCGCAGCCGATCTCTATTTCGATGGGCGCCGGAGCGCCGAAGAAATCCGGAATGGAAATGGGCGTGAACTCCGGCTTGCCCTCCGGAGCCAACATGGGCAGGCCGCCCGTCTCTTTGCGGATGCGGAGATGGTAGTAACGGGGATGTTCCTTGGAGGGCTCCAGGCTGCGGAGGAATTCATAGGATGAGAGACCGGACGGCAGGGGCATGGAAATCCTCGGTACGCTATGGTGGATCGGAGCGAGCCTGGAAAGATGCAAAAGGACGGGCCGATTTTCATCCGGCACGGCGTCAATCGGGCCTCCGCGCCCTGACATCCCCCTGCTTCTTTTTTAGATTATGCCCATCATGGCCCATAAGCCCTATAGCATCGTCATCGGTCTGGAAGTCCACGCGCAGTTGTCCACGCGCACCAAGATGTTCTGCGGCTGCAAGGTCGAGTTCGGCGCCGAACCCAATACCTTGATTTGCCCCGTCTGCCTCGGCATGCCCGGCACCTTGCCGGTGCCCAATGCCAAGGCCGTCGAATACGCCATCAAGATGGGCCTCGCCTGCAGCTCCAAAATCGACCCCAAGGCGATGTGGACCCGCAAGAACTATTTCTACCCGGATCTTCCCAAGGGTTACCAGATCACCCAGCAGGGCGAAGTGCCGATGTACGATCGTCCCATCTGCACCGAGGGTTTCCTCGAGGTCGACATGGATGACGGATCGCGCAAGCATATCGGCCTCAAGCGCATCCATATGGAAGAGGATGCCGGCAAGCTCATCCACGATCTCACCGTCGCCGATTCCCTTTTCGACGCCAACCGCTGCGGCACCCCGCTTATCGAAATCGTCACCAATCCCGATCTCCGCTCGCCGCGCGAAGCCTATCTCTACCTGGAGAAGCTCAAGCAAATCCTCGAGTATCTGGAGATTTGCGACGCCAATATGGAACGCGGCAACCTGCGCTGCGATGCCAACGTTTCCCTCCGCCTGGACGAGAACGCGCCCTTCGGCAACCGCGTCGAGCTGAAGAACATGAATTCCTTCCACAATATCGAGAAGGCGCTGGAAGCGGAAATCGAATTGCAGACCGAAATGCTCGACAGGGGAGAGCATATCCTGCAGCAGACCAAGCGCTGGGATGTTAACCGCGGTGTTACCGTGCCCACCCGCATCAAGGAAGACGCCCATGACTACCGGTATTTCCCCGAGCCGGATTTGGTGCGCATCAATGTCACCGAGGAAAACATCGCGGCCATCAAGAAGGTCCTGCCGGAGCTCCCGGAAGCCCGCCGCCGCCGCTATGTGGGCGAATACGGAATCCCGCCCTATGACGCCGCGGTCCTGACCCAGGATAAGCCCGTCTCCGAATTCTTCGAGCGCGTCTGCGCCATCACCGCGGACAAGAAGGCGGCCTCCAACTGGGTCATGGGCGACGTACTGCGCGTGGTCAAAGACCAAAACATCGGCGTGCGCGATCTCAAGTTCACGGCCGAGCATCTGGGCGAGTTGATCAATCTCATCAATAACGGCACCATCTCCGGCAAGATCGCCAAGACCGTCTTCGAGGACATGCTGGCCGAGGGCAAGGCTCCGGGTCAAATCGTCAAGGACAAGAACCTGGTCGTCATCAGCGATTCCGGCGCCATCGAAAAGCTGGTCCGCGAAGTCATGGAAAAGAATCCCGACTCCGTGGCGGCCTTCAAGGGCGGCAAGGTGAAGCTGCTCGGTTTCTTCGTCGGACAGGTGATGAAGCTCAGCCAGGGCAAGGCCAGTCCCGATCAGGTCAACGAACTCCTCAAAAAGCATCTGGAAGCATAAGCGATGCCCAGTCCGGTCCTGAACCGGCTCACAGTCCTGTTACTCGGGCTATGGCTGGGAGCGGGACTGCTGCCGAGGTCGGCCAAGGCGCAAGGCAACCTTCCAAGTCCCAATCCATCCGCGCCCTCCCAACCCGCGGCCTCGTCACCCGTATCGCCCAGGGATACCTTGAAAACAACCCAAGGTTCCAAAGATTCGACGACCAGCCGAGCCGCGTTGCTTTCCAAATCCCGAGCCGATTCGGTGCAGGTCGTAAAGCATGATTTCAACCATCGCCAACAAATCATAACCGGAAGCGTAGTCATGACCTGCCTGGCGCTTATCATGGTCACCATGAACAACTATAATCCCCGTTGAAATCGCAGGACTTCCGGGTTTATGTTGAATATCGGCCGTATTTAAGTATATTTGATCTTACCACTACGCTTTGATTGTGCTGCATAACCCGGAATTAAACGCTTTTCGTTGCTTCGCGTTATGACAAATGGCTATAGTTGCCATTGAAGCTTGCCGATAAAAATTCAGGTTCCTTTCTCGCCCACTGGGTTTGCAGACTGGGAACCGTGAAAATCCAATATGGGGTTTTCTGCTAGGAAAGTTCAGGGCCGTTCGGACGGGAAGTCCCAAGGCCTCACAGGGGTTAAAAGGTCTGGCCAGCGGGGATAAGCTCCGCCATTGATGCCGTTAAATTTCCTTTCGATCCCCATCCCTGCCGATCGCTCAATGCTACAACCAACCAAGGGATCTTGAATGCAAGATAGGAATCCCACTGAAATGCTGACCAACCAGAACCATGACGATGAAGTTCTCGATCCGGAAATGGAAGACCAGGTAGATGAGGAAGACGACGACGACGAGGACGATGAAATTGAGGAAGACGATGACGTCACCGAAGCCCATAGCGGCAACCTGCCTGAGAAAGCCTTCGACCCCAATAGCAAGCTCAAGAATCTTACCCAGATCTCGCATGAATCCAATGACAGCCTGCGCCGCCGCCGGAAGCGTGCCAAGGTGAGCAAGCTCAGCAACCATCGGAACCATAAAGACAAGAAAAAACGCCGCGGCGATAAGGACGACTCCGTGAACGATTTCAACTCGGATTTTGATCCTCGATCGGAAACGGAAGAGTACACGGGCTATATCCAACTCGTGGACGGCGGCCATGCGCTGATGCGTTCCGAGAAGGCCAGCTTCGTCGCCCAGGAAGGCGATATCCTGGTTCCCCGGGAAATGGTCCAGCGCTTCGGATTGCGTTCGGGACATAAGATCCACGGCTTCGTCCGCGCCAAGAAGAACCGGAAGAAAATCGTCACCAGCCTCCTGGAAATCCAGGATCAGCCGCTGGACATCTATCGTCCCGCGCCGATGTTCGGCACCTTGACCAGCGTCAATCCCTTCGAATTCTACCGCCTGTCCGCGCCCAGCGACACGGACAAATCCATGATCCTGCTCGAGCTCCTGACGCCTATCGGCAAGGGCCAGCGCGGCCTGATCGTGGCGCCTCCGCGCACCGGCAAGACCATCCTGATGGAAAAGATCGCCAACGGTATCGCGCATAACCATCCCGAAGCCGACATCATGCTTCTCCTCATCGACGAACGTCCCGAGGAAGTCACCCATCTGACCCGCCGCATCAAGGGCAAGATCTACGCCTCCTGCCTGGACAAGCCCATCGAAGAGCATATCGCCCTGACCGAGATGGTCATCGATATCGCCCAGCGCAAGGTGGAAGCGGGCCGGGACGTGGTCATCCTCCTGGATTCCATCACCCGCATGTCGCGCGCCTATAACAACCAGCTCAAGTCCTCCGGCCGCACCCTTTCGGGCGGCGTGGACGCCAAGGCCCTGCAGGAACCCAAGAAGTTCTTCGGCGCGGCCCGCAAGCTGGAAGAGGGCGGCAGCCTCACCATCATCGCCACCACCTTGGTGCAGACCGGATCCCAGATGGACGAGGTCATCTTCCAGGAGTTCAAGGGCACGGGCAATATGGAGCTCGTCCTGAACCGCCGCCTGGCGGAGAAGCGCATCTATCCCGCCATCGACATCGCCATGTCCGGCACGCGTAGGGAAGAGCTCATTCTGCCCACCGAGTATTTCAAGGCCGCGTCCAAGTTCCGCCGCTACCTGTCCAATATGACCGAGGCGAATCAGATGCCGGCGGCCATCCAGGCGCTGGAGAAGTATCGGTCCACCCAGGACTTCGTACAGGCCTTCGCCTGATGAAAGTGGAACTTTCCGGAACTTCGGATTTCAGGTTCAAAGCCAAGGCCGGCAATGGCTACCAGTTCGATATCGGGGCGTCCAAATCCATCGGCGGCGATGAAAGCGGATTTCGTCCCATGGAATTGGTGTTGGCGGCTATCGGAGGCTGCTCGGGCATCGACGTGATCAACATCCTCAAGAAGTCGCGTGTGCCGTTCACGGCCATCGATATCGAGGCGGATGGGGAACGCAAGGATGCGACGCTTGCGCCCTTCACCAAGATCCATGTGAAATTCCATATCCATGGACCCGGCATCGACCGGACCAAGGCGGAAAAGGCCGTGGCTATGAGCCTGGAGAAATACTGCTCGGTGGCGGCTTCCTTGGATCCGAATATCTCCGTGACCGCTTCCACCCATTTGGACGGCGAGTAAGCAGTCGAAGGCGTCTAGGCGCTTGCCCAGACAATCCCTGGCCTTCTTCCGCCTTCCCTTTTCAAATCAGATAATCGGCGATCAGCCATTCCCGCGAGCCATCCGCATGCCGGACCTGGAGATGGCCCTGCGCGTTCACGGAAATAGGCTGCACCATGGGATTCCCCGCGCGGTCGCGCATGCGGTAAGAGCGGTCCCAATCCACCTTTCCCTGCCAGCTCAAAAGCACGTCCTCGGAATCGATGCGCATTGAAGCTTCCCGGACCCTTTTATAAACCCCTTCGATAAACGCCTGCTTTTCCGCAGGATCCATCCCGGCCTCCGCTAAGCAAGCACTGGGTCCGCCGCCATCATTTATGGTCGGGGCTCCGGTCACGTTCACGCCCAGGCCAATGAGCAGAAAGGCCGCATGGGATTCCATCAGGATGCCGGCAACCTTGGCGTCCTTGTACATGAGATCGTTGGGCCACTTGAGATGGAGATGCTTACGTTGCTCGCTGGGAATGCGCGTCGCAGCCTCTTCCCAAACATGCACGCCGAACTCGAGCGGAAAAAGAGCGAGCCGGGACGGTGGCAGGTATTTGCGATGGATGCCCACGGTCATATAGATGTTTCCCGGAAGACTGCGCCAGACGCGTCCCCGGGTACCTTTGCCGCGTGTCTGCTCTTCGGCGGAAACGAGCAGGAAATCCTGGGAGGAGGCGAGCGACTTGGCCGCGTCCATGGTCGACTCCGTGGTTTCCAATTGGACTTCGCTGGTGAGCATGGCTGTAAATGTAGTTCGCAGTCGCGCCTTGCTCCCGTGAGCCCAATGGCATATAATCTTGGCGATGCCCGCCTTGCTGACCCTTTCCTTACTGGCCCTGGGCCTGCAAAATCCCGCGCCTCCGGGGCCTTCCGCCTTCCTTTTCGATGAGGACGGTCTGCTCGGGGCGGTGGGAACCCATTCCTCCAAACCGATGAAGGCCGGGGCCATGGTCCTGGGAGGATCGGGGCGGCTTCTGCAAGGCCTTTCCCTGGTCGACGGTGGCAAGGTCAGCATGGATGGCGAGGAAAAAACCTTGGCGGATTGCCTGGTCGTCTCAACGAGGAGTTTTCTCACTCTGGGGCTGGGCTTTGGCTGGGACGCCTCCTTGGGCATACCGATTTACTATGAGTCCCTTCCCGGTTACCCTCGCCAAACAACCACCTTCGACGCCGGGGACGCGTCCCTGCTGCTCAAATCCACCTTGCCCATCTCGATGCGTTTCCTGTCCTTCGCGCTCTTTGCGGAAGCCACGGCCCCGACGTCTTCCGACCAGGGCGTCCTGCCCAAGGAACTGGCTTTTATTCCGGCCAGCTCCACCTTTCCCGATGCCACCTCCCGCCCTTTGGGAATGAAGGCGCCTAGGCTGGGATTGGGCGCGGGAACCACGGTGGATTTATCCGAATTGGCGGACGGCTCCGAGGCCCTGATCCATGCGAACATCCAAGCAGGCCGGGCCCTGGCCGCGGAAAGCCGCAATCCCTTAGGTACCGTGCGCGTTTCCCTGGCCGCGGAAATATCCCCGGTGCCGAGCTTTCGCCTGGAAGCGGAAATCCTCCATGAGAGCCTGGTGGCGGACCCCTCCGAATTCTTGGATCCGCGGGGGCAGACCGCCACCTTGGGACTGGGCCTGGGGTGGGCGATAGGCCGGAGTTTCTCCATTCGCGCGGGAGCCAAGCTCGCCCCGCCTGCCTGGAATTCGGTGCAATCCCTGACCCTCAAGTCCGGCTCGGGGGGTGCCGGCGCGGACCAGAGCCTGACCTATCGCATTTATCCCACCGCCTCCGCCTACCTCTCCATCGCCTGGCAAGGATTTCCCATGCAGCGCGACACGGATCACGATGGGATACCGGACAGTCGCGACAATTGCCCGGCCATTCCCGAGGACCAGGACGGATACCAGGATGAGGACGGGTGTCCGGATCCCGACAATGACGGGGATGGCATTCCCGACGAACGCGACAAATGCCCCTATGTGGCCGAGGACTTCGATGGATTCGAGGATAATGATGGTTGCCCGGATCTGGACAATGACCATGACGGCATCATGGACCCGGTCGATCGTTGCCCGAATGATCCGGAGGACAAGGATGGCTTCCAGGATGAGGATGGCTGCCCGGACCCGGATAATGACCAGGATGGCATTCCCGATGCGGTGGACAAATGCCCCAACCAGCCCGAGAACATCAATGGAATTGAGGACCAGGATGGCTGCCCGGAGCGGGATCAGGACGGGGATGGAATCCCGGACTCCCGCGACAAGTGTCCGACGGAAAAGGAAATCATCAACTTCTACCAGGACGATGATGGCTGCCCGGATGAACGGCCGGAGCCCATCCGCGACGGGATTTTGAACGGGATCGATTTCGAGGCGGGCACGTCGAACCTGCTTCCGGGCGCGGATTCCATTCTGGCGGCCCTGGCGGTGCGCCTGCAGGCTTATCCCGGGACGGAGATAGAGATTGGCGCCTACCTGGACGATAAGGCTGGACCGGCCGCCAAGGGGCTGACTGAGGCCAGGGCGGCCAGCGTGGCGGAGGCCCTGAACAAGCATGGCGTGGAGCTGCGCAGAATGAAGACGATCGGATATGCATCGGCCCATCCCTTGACTTCCAACCGCACCGCAAAGGGGCGGGAAACCAATCGTCGCATCGAAATCCGGCGCTTGAACTAATCTCCTTATCCACATGCAAAGTCCACATGCAAAGCTGTTTGCCAATCGTAAAGGTGTTCGTATAGGTCGTCGGTGGCTTGACTTTTTCCTGACACCTTGATTGGCACCCTTTTTCAGGGTTATGATGATACAAGAAGCTATGCGAATGCGAGTCTTGGGAATGGGCGCCCTCCTGGCGCTGCTGATGATTGGATGCTCCGGTTCCAGACGGGATGCGGATGGGACGCCCATCAATCGCGACAAAGAAAAACTGATCGAGGTCCTCACGTTGTTCGTGGAGGCTGTCCAAGGCGATCGGTTCGAAAAGGCCTTCGGATACCTGACCCCGACTGAACGCTCCAAGATGGTCGATGCCGCCGGGGACGCGCCGCCCTTGATCCGCCGACGTTTGAAAGCATTAAGGCTGAGCACCTTGGCGCAAAAACCGGGCGTGCGATTGGAGAGGGGCAAGCTGGAGGGAATCTTTGATTGGCTGCCCGTCATTGGCGCGGTACCGGCCGGGGCTTCGAAGGAGCCTGACTCGCCGGTAATCCAATAGGCTCGCCGGTAAGCCAACAGGCGCGCTATTCCCGCTATTCCAACAGGGAACCGCTCGCCAATAGCGAACCGCTCGGTGACGCCAGGAACATGGCGAATTCCTCTTCGAAATTCGATGTGAACAAGCCCGTGCCCAGGGCCTTGCGGATTTCTCCCTTCGTCCAAAACCGGATCTCATCGATCTCGCCGGGGTCATGCCGGAACGGCCCGGCCATGATCTGCAGGAAGGTATGGATGTTCTCCGATTCCACCTCGTTCCGAATTCGGGAAGGATAAAGGAAAATCGGATCCGCAAGCTGGATGCCCAATTCCTCCTCCGCCTCGCGGCGCGCGGCTTCCGCATAACTCTGCCCGAATCCCACGTGTCCGCCCACGGACGTGTCCCATTTGCCGGGCTGGGTGTCCTTGGAAAGGGAACGCTTCTGCAGCAGCAAGCGGCCGTCGGGGCTGAGGATCAGGACATGCACGGAACGATGGATCAGCAGCGGGTTGCCATGCACCAGGCTCCGGAGCACGGGCCCCAATATCTCATCGTCCTCGGTGACGCGCGTCAGCATTTCATCCATGGGAGCCTCCGGGCGGCCCCACCTGGGCCTGCCGCAGGAGGAAAATAAAAAAGCACCCGGAAAAACCGGATGCCTTCGATGCGAAAAGAATCCGGGAAACCCCTGGTCAGATGCCCACGCCGAATTTCATGACATAATATCGATCCTCGGACTGACCGGTATAGTACCCGGCCTCTTCCGCCCAGGTCGCGAACTCGTAGGAGAAGATCGTGAAGAGGTTTCCGCCCAGGCCGGCGGTGGGGTATCCGCCTTTCATGCCCGCGGAGAGCCGTCCCTTGAGGACCCAGGGGATCAAGGTCTGCTCCCATTCGGCGCCCATATTGATCTTGGACAGCGGCTTGTAGTTGCGATCGTTATTGAGGACGTCTTCCAGATCCAAGGCGAAATTCACCTTGCGCTTCCACCGGCCGTTGCCTTCCAGGAGCATGGGCGAATAGGCGACGCCGACGGTCAAATCCGGGGTCACAGACTGATGGTTCAGGTTCATGAAAAGGTTCTGGACCGCGCCGCCGAAACGGAGGCTCGGGGTCTGCTGCCAGAGCACGCCCGCATCAATGGCATGGCCGATGCTCCCCAGGTCCGAGAATTCCTTGATCTTCTCGTCCACGCTGTCCTGGATGGTCTCCTGGACGTTCTTGCGGCCCGTCTTGTTGGACAGGTCGGTCAGGGCCACCTGGAAGTTGCCCATCTCCGCGCGCTTGGCCATGCGGTAACCCAGGCCCACGGACAGGCGATCATCGAAGTAGCTGGTGGCGCCGGCGATCTGGCCGACGATGTCGAGCTGGATGAATTGCACGCCCGCCTGCGGTAGGAGTACGCCCACGTCGGCATAGGGAGCCATCTGTGCATCGGCCCAATAGGCCATGCCGAAGTTGTGGAAGGCCAGTTCCCCGCCATGGAGCACGGCCACCTTGATGGGCCTGCGGTCGAAGGCGGAAAGATCGGAAACCAAGGTCGAATCGTTCTGGAGGGAATTCATGTTGGAGAAGCTGGACTGGTGGTCCTGGTAGAATTTCAGGCCGTCCAACGCCTCGTTCAAGGGAATGGCCGTGCCCAGGAAATCCATATGCATGTCGAATTTGTTCAGAGGGTAACGCGCAAGTTCCGGATCTTTCTCCCGGTTTCCGAGCCTGCCCATGAGGTTGAGGCCGGCGGGGTTGTAGTGCATGGCATCCTTGTCGTCCACCACGGCCACGAAGGCGTTTCCCATCGCGAGCGGACGCAGGGTCCGATGCTCCGGGCCGGAACGTCCCCAGGCTCCCAAGGCGATCGCCAGGACGGCCAGTGCGGGCAGGATTACTCTTTGCTTAGTCATGGCATCGTTTTCCTTTAGCATGTGCATTTTCCCATCCGCCTATCAATAGTTGTTCCAGCAGCCGCCGATATTCTTCTTGGCCGCGTCGAGCTTATCCTTGTAGAATCCCGCCAGTTCGGCCGGGGTACGGATATCCAGGGAATCCGCCTGGGTCAGGATCCGCGTGGCCTTGTCCTTGTATTTGGCGCCGATGATCCAATTGGATCGGTTGGTATATAGGAGCTGCGGGGGAGAGCTCGCGTCCAGGGCTTCATCCGGATCGGGATTGGCAAAGGTCTGCTTACCCTTGCCGTTGTGATCATTGTCGATTTCATCCAGGTAGGGCGCGACGTTATTGAGGCGCGCGTCCTCATCCACGAAGCCGTCGCCGTCATTGTCCTTGCCGTCCAGGATCTCCTCGTCGACGCAACCGTCGCCGTCATTATCCTTGCCATCGCCGAACTGGTAGAACGTCACGGCATTGCCTAAACTGCCGATGACGCTGTCCATATTCTGCGTGACTTTCTGCGAGAGGCCGGGATCGCTGGACAGGCTGTCTTGGGCCCCGGGAACCTGGCCGGTGAGGGAGGTCCCGAGGAGGTCGAGCACCTTGCTGGCGGAACCCAATCCGGAGGCGACGTTCTGGATCAAGGCATTCACTTGGTTGCGCTTTGTGGTATCCGTGGCGATATCTTTTGCGATGTCTTTGAGGTTGTCCACTTGCAGTCCGCCGGCACCCCCGGTGCTGAAGGTCAGGTTCTTGAGGAGGTCGTCGTTGGAATCGATGATGTTGTCGCCATTTAGGTCCCGGAGGTGCGTTATCGCATAGATGAGTTCGATGAACCCGAAGTCGGCGACCACCTCGGCGGATCCGAGCTTGAGATCGGAGAGCGGGAACTGCGACTTCGTATACATGCCCTTGGCGCCGACCAACTCCGCCTTGGCCCAATAATCCTTGATGAAGGCGACCCGCTTGGCGAAGAGAGGATCCTTCAGGGCCGCCTTGGAGTTGGAGTCCAGGGTATAGTCGTACCAGCGGGTGAGGGAATCCCGGTTGGTCAAGGCGCCCAAAGCCTTCCGGGCCTTGGAGGTCGCCTGCAGGTAGCTGGTGATTTGATCCGAGGCTGCGCCGATGAAGGGAACGCCGCTACCGCTCTGGGCCTTGCTCACTTCGGTGAGCAGGGTCGAGGCGTTCACATTGTACCTTCGCATCGCGGACTTGGCATATCCGTAGTAGGCCATCGAGTTGGTGCTGTCCTGATCGATGGCGGCGGAAAAGGAGGCCATGGCCGCGATATAATTCTGGGCGCGGAAATTGTTCTCCCCGTCGGCCAGCTTCTCATCAACGGTGGCTCCCGCATCGCCTTCGCCGCTGGGGTTGTATAGGTTGCAGGCCGCCAGGATCAAGCCCAGGCCGACGCAGCATATTTTCAAAGGTTTGAGAGATCGAGGCATTTTGCGCTCCAAGAAAGATTTGATAGATTTTAAGCGTGGGATTTGGAAAAGGTCAACAGAATTTTGGCGAAGGTTCAGGCGATTCGGGTTCGGATTCCGGAATCGCCGCGAGCCCAATAACGGCGGGGCTTGCCGTCGATCCCCAAATAACCCAGGCGGAAGGGCCCAAATTCGATTTTTCCGCTACGGCCGTCACGGATTGTGAATCCGGACTCCGCAAGGCTGTCTTGGAACTTAAAGCGATGCTTGAGGTTTTCGCGGTCGACTGCACCGATAAGCATGGCTATGCGACCCTCGCCGCCGAGCTGAAGCGGCACATGCCCGAGCTCTACCGCCATTACGATGGATACGTGCGCGCCGTGCTCGCGACGGGAGAGGAGCGGATTGCCTGCGCGAAGGGCTGCTCCCATTGCTGTTCCCACTACGTAACCAGCGTGGAACCCTACGAACTGCTCTTCCTGCACGGCCGCATCCGCGAGGACGTGCGTTATCCCGGCCGCATCATCGCCTTGCACAGGCGCGTCACCCTGTTCAAGACCCTACTCCGCGATCCGGCCGAAAAAGTCTCATCGGACGATGACGGCCTCGCCGAGGAGGAAGACAAGGCCCTATACCGGTATTACCTTCGCGGCCAACCCTGCCCTTTCCTACAGGCTGGCGGCGTCTGCGGCGTTTACGAGGATCGGCCCATGAGCTGTAGGATGTTCTACAGCCTTTCCCATCCTTCGCTGTGCAAGGGCAAGAACGTGATTGCGCCTGGCAACCGCAACTTCCTAATCGAGCTTCCGGAGGATATTGAGGCCGATTTGGCGAGGGCCGGGGCCTGGTTCGCCGGATTGGCCCTGCCGGAAAGCCTGTTCGAGGGACTTCTGGAGGTCAACGAGCGGTTCGGCCGCTACGATCAAGACGGTTAGGAAGCCGCCCGCAACCGCTCAGCAACCGCTCACGTACCAAGTACTTCGTACCGAGTACCAGGTAACCGCTAGGCTACTGGAGACGCGGCCCATTTCGCGAGCAGCTCCAGGCTCCAGGCCTCGAAGCTTCCGTCCAGGATGCGCCGGCGGCATTCCGCCATCAGGTCCTGATAGAAGTGCAGGCTGTGGATGGTCGCCAGTTCCATCGCCAGAATTTCCCCCGCGACGAAGAGG
>DAINDC010000094.1:0-15446 GCA_036732085.1 Fibrobacterota bacterium
GCTATCGTCCGCAGTTCTATTTCCGCACGACCGACGTGACGGGCAGCTGCGAGTTGCCCTCGGGCGTGGAGATGGTGATGCCTGGCGACAATGTGTCGATCACGGCGGAATTGATTGCGCCCATCGCCATGGCCAAGGACCTGCGCTTCGCGATTCGCGAAGGCGGCCGTACCGTGGGCGCCGGCGTCGTAACCGAGATCTTGGTTTAAGGAGAGAGGTTCTAGGTCAGTAGCTCAATTGGTAGAGTACCGGTCTCCAAAACCGTAGGTTGTGGGTTCAAGTCCCCCCTGGCCTGAAAGTTTCAAATTATGAAGAGATTTCAAAATTATATCCGAGACGTGATTGCCGAGCTCCGCAAGGTGACTTGGCCTACGCGCGAGGAACTGAAGGGTTCGACCATCACCGTGGTCATCTTCAGCCTCGTGTCTACCGTGTTCGTGTTTACCGTGGACTCGGTCCTGGGTAAACTGGTTCAATACATTCTGGGATGATGTCTTCAGCGGTGGCCAGCTCCAAAGGGAACGGGTCCTCGGCAGTAAGCAACGAACGGATAGGAATCGCAAAAGTGAAGAAGTGGTACGTGGTCCATACTTATTCCGGGCAGGAGGGCAAGGTCAAGCAGCACCTTGAGGCCCTTATTGAGAAGAACGCCTTGCAGGAAATGTTCGGCCAGATTCTCATGCCCACCCGCGAAGTCACTACCGTCCAAAAGGGCAAGAAGACGACCCGGGACAAGAAGTTCTATCCGAGTTACCTCCTCGTCGAGATGGAGATGACCAAGGACACCATGCATTATGTCACCGATGTCCCCGGAGTCACGCACTTCGTCGGCGTCGGCAAGCCCCAGCCCCTGCGCAGGAGCGAAGTGGATCGCATCCTCGGCCAGACCACGGTCGAGACCACGGTTACCGGGGTCGTGGAGATTCCCTTCACGAGCGGCGAGAAGGTCCGGATCAAGGACGGGCCTTTCAAGGATTTCGACGGCGTCGTCGAGGAGATCAATCCCGAAAAGGGAAAACTCAAGGTGATGGTCAGCGTTTTCGGACGCTCCACGCCGGTCGAATTGGATTTCGTGCAGGTGGATTCGGTCTAGGCGAAAGCTTCTATAGCCAGACCAATCGGAACCAGCCAGTAAACAGATAAGACGATTTAGGAGCGACTGTGGCCAAGAAAATTACCGGATATATCAAACTGCAGGTGCCTGCCGGCGCCGCCAATCCTTCTCCGCCCATCGGCCCCGCACTGGGCCAGCGCGGTCTGAACATCATGGAGTTCTGCAAGGCGTTCAACGCCCAGACCCAGGATAAGAAGGGATACATCATTCCCGTTGTGATCACGGTCTATGCCGATCGCAGCTTCAGCTTCGTCACCAAGACGCCGCCGACTCCCGATCTTCTCAAGAAGGCCGTGGGCCTCGAGAAGGGTTCCGGCGAGCCGAACCGCAAGAAGGTGGGCAAGGTTACCCAGCAGCAGATCGAAGACATCGCCAAGATGAAGATGCCTGATCTCAACACCGTCGACTTGGCCGCGGCCATGCGCATGGTGGCGGGCACGGCCAAGAGCATGGGCTTGGAAATAGCCTAAGGAAAAGCAGGCGCGGTGGAGGGATCCGGAAAACCCGGAACGGATCCCCAGGAATCGGAAGCGGCTCGCCGCGGATGATTCCCGATGACCCTCGCGTTGAAGACCGGAACTTAACATCAAGAAGCAAAGGTAGGAGCAATGAAAAAGAGCAAAAACTACCGCAGCCTCGCCGAGAAGATTGATCGGCAAAAGGAGTATCAACTCCCTGAGGCTGTGACGATTCTCAAGGGTGGGATCAAAACCAAATTTGATTCCTCCTTGGAAGTCCACATGAACCTGGGCGTAGACCCGAAGTATTCCGAGCAGGTGGTGCGCGGCAATGTTGTCCTGCCTCATGGCACGGGCAAGAAAGTCCGCGTCCTGGTATTCTGCAAGGGCGAACTCGAGAAGGCCGCGACCGGCGCCGGAGCCGACTATGTCGGGGCCGAAGAGCTGGTGACCAAGATCCAGGGCGGCTGGATGGATTTCGATCAGGTGATCGCCACCCCGGACATGATGCCCCTCGTGGGCCGCATCGCCCGCGTCCTGGGCCCCCGCGGCCTGATGCCGAGCCCGAAGGCCGGCACCGTGACCATGAACGTCGCGCAGGTCATCAAGGAACTCAAGGCCGGCAAGATCGCGTTCCGCGTCGACAAGGGCGGTAACGTGCATGCGCCGGTCGGCAAGGTATCGTTCAGCGCCGAACAGCTGATCGAGAACGCCAAGACTCTCATCGAGGCTGTGGTCAAGGCCAAGCCCCCCACCTCTAAAGGTGTCTACGTCCGCAGCATCACTCTGGCCGGCACGATGAGCCCCGGAGTACGCGTGGACAAGGGCATAGCCAGGTAAACGAGGCAAAATATGGTAGTACAAAAAGCAGTAACCAAGAAAAGCGAAGTCATCGCCGAACTAGAGGCGGGCTTCAAGAAGGCCATGGGGATTTACATCACCGATTTCTCGCGCATCCGCGTGGAGACGGTGACGGCCCTGCGCGCCAGCCTTGCCAAGAAGGGCATGACGATGAAGGTGGCCAAAAACACCCTCATCAAGCGCGCCCTCGACGGTGCCGGCGTCAAGGGACTCGAGAAGCATCTTGTGGGACCCACCGCCGTCATCATGTCGGACGATCAGGATCCGATGGCTCCGGCCAAGGCCCTGGTCGAATTCTACAAGGCCAATGAAGGTTTCATGAGCGTGAAGATCGTCTCCATCGACGGGGCGACCTTCCCAGGCTCGAAAATCGCAGACATCGCCAAGATGCCCGGCAAACGGGAATTGCAAGCCTCGATCATCACCTTGGCCCTCGGCCCGGGCGCGAAGATCGCCGGCATCATCAAGGGCCCCGGCGCCCAGATCGCCGGCCAGGTCAAGGCCCTCGTCGAGAAGTTGGAGGGAGGCGCTCAATAGAACTCAACAATACGGTAACGGCGGCGTTTCCTATAAGGGCGGCCGCCCCGACTCAGAACGAAACAGAACAACGAATTTTAATAACAAATTTTTTAATCAATCTAACGGAGGACATTTAAATGTCAGATGCAAACTACTCTGCCCCGGTCAAGGAAATCGGCGACAAGATCGTCGCCCTCTCGCTCTTGCAAGCCAAGGAACTCTCGGACTACCTGAAGAACGTCTACGGACTCGAAGCCGCTGCCGCTGCAGCGGTGATGGTGTCCGGCGGCGGAGCCGGCGCTGCCGCCGAAGCCCCCGCTGAGAAGACCGAATTCGACGTCGTGCTGGAAGCAGCCGGCGAGAAGAAGATCGGCGTCATCAAGGTGGTCCGCGCCATCACCGGCCTCGGCCTGGCGGAAGCCAAAGCCCTGGTCGACGGCGCTCCCAAGACCGTGAAGGAAGGCGTGGCCAAGGCCGAAGCCGAAAAGATGAAGAAGGAACTCGAGGAAGCTGGCGGCAAGGTAAGCCTGAAGTAATCCTTGAGGCAACTTCTTCGCTGTACAGCAGGAGAAATCGTGCGCCCTGCCCGCATCTGCGGGCAGGCGTTTTTCCGTTTTTAAAGACGTAGTCGCCGGCCATGGATAGCCGGCGCGGGAACTTTTAAGGGATCGGAGACATTGGTGGAAAGACGGACATACTCCTCTAGTCGGTTCAATTACGAATTGCCCTACCTGCTTGACGTGCAGGTCAATTCGTTCAACCGTTTCATCCAGGCGGGCACCCTTCCCAAAGAGCGGAAGAATGAAGGCCTGCAAAAGATTTTCAGCGAAGTATTCCCGATTACGGACATCAAGGAGATGTACTCCCTGGAGTTCGAGGGTTACTCGCTCGGCGTTCCCAAGTATTCCCTCGAGGAATGCCAGAAGCGCGGCATGACTTTCGCCGCGCCGCTCAAGGCCACCTTGAGCCTCAATATCTTCGAAGGCGAAGGCGAAGAGCGCAAGTTCGTCGAGAAGATCACGAACGATGTCTATATCGGTGATCTGCCCTTGATCACCCAGAACGGCACGTTCATCATCAACGGCGCCGAGCGCGTCATCGTCTCCCAGCTGCACCGGTCCCCGGGCGTGAGCTTCGATGAAGAGACCCATCCCAACGGTAAGCGCCTGCTCAAGGCGCGCGTCATCCCGTATCGCGGATCGTGGGTGGAGTTCCTCATCGACGTCAACGAGGCGATGTACATCAATATCGATCGCCGCCGCAAGATTCCGGCCACCATCCTCCTGAGAGCCATCGGGTTCTCGCGCAACCAGGATCTGGTCAAGCTGTTCTATGAAGCCGAAGAATTCACGGTCAATTCCAAGGCCGTCGAAGGACTCGAAGACAAGGTCCTCTACGAAGATATCGTCGACAAGGATACCGGTGAGATGATCGCCGAGGCCAATACCGTCATCACGCCCGTGCTCGCCAAGAAGATCGGCGAACTCGGCGTCAAGAAGGTCAAGCTCATCAAGGGCGTGGAAAGCAATCCCGTCGTCCACAATACCCTTTCGGCCGACCCGACTTCGAATGAGGAAGAAGCCCTCTTCCGCATCTACAGCCTTATCCGTCCCGGCGATCCCCCCAACGTGCAGACCGCCAAGACGCTCCTTGAGAGGCTCTTCTTCGACGACAAGCGCTACGATCTCGGCGAAGTCGGCCGCTATCGCATGAACTCGCGCCTGAAGCTCAAGGTCCCCATGGAAACCATGACCATGACCAAGGACGATTTCATCGCCATCATGCGATACCTGGTCTCCCTGTTTATGCAGGACGGCTTCCTGGACGATATCGATCATCTCGGAAACCGCCGCGTCCGGTCGGTCGGCGAGCTCTTGGGCAACCAGTTCTCCCTCGGCTTGACCCGCATGGCCCGCACCATCCGCGAGCGCCTGTCGCTGCGCGATACGGAAGAACTCACGCCCCAGGATCTGGTCAATGCCCGTACGGTCTCGACGGTCATCTCGACCTTCTTCGGATCGTCCCAGCTTTCCCAGTTCATGGATCAGATGAATCCGCTGGCGGAATTGACCCACAAGCGCCGCATGTCCGCCCTCGGACCAGGCGGTCTGACGCGCGAACGCGCCGGCTTCGAAGTCCGCGACGTGCATCATTCCCATTACGGACGCCTCTGCCCGATTGAAACGCCGGAAGGCCCGAACATCGGCCTCATCTCGTCCTTGGCCGCATACGCCAAGGTCAACCAATTCGGCTTCATCGAAACGCCTTACCGCAAGGTCAAGGCCGGCATCGTGACCGACGAAGTGATTTATCTGACCGCCGATCAGGAAGACGACTACCATGTGGCGCCGGCTTCCACCTTGATCACGGATAAGAACCGCCTTACCAACGATTATGTGATCGTGCGTAAGCAGGGCGAATTCCCGCTCATCCCGCGCGACAACGTGCAGCTCATGGACGTCTCGCCCAAGCAGCTCGTCTCCATCGCCGCCGGTCTCATCCCGTTCCTCGAACATGACGACGCCAACCGCGCCCTCATGGGTTCCAACATGCAGCGCCAAGCCGTGCCGCTCCTCGTCACCGACTCCCCGCTCGTGGGAACCGGCCTCGAAGCCAAGGCGGCCTATGATTCCGGCGCCATGGTGGTCGCCCAGCATAGCGGCGTGGTCCATTCCGTGGACGCGCGCACCGTGGTCGTGAAGCGTGAAGAAGCAGGCAAGCTGGTCACCGATTTCCTCGACGTGCCTGAGTACGATACCTATCATCTCCGCAAGTTCGAGCGTTCCAACCAGGATTCGTGCATCAACCAGAAGACCTTGGTCAAGGTCGGCCAGCCGGTTAAAAAGGGCGACGTCCTCGCCGATGGCTCCAGCACCTCCAATGGAGAGCTGGCGCTGGGCAAGAACATCCTCATCGGCTTCCTGCCCTGGAACGGCTATAACTACGAAGATGCCATCATCATCTCCGAAGAGCTTTCCAAGAAGGACGTCTTCACTTCGATTCATATCGAAGAATACGAACTCGAAGTGCGCGATACCAAGCGCGGACCGGAAGAACTCACCAGGGAAATCCCCAACGTCTCCGAAGAGTCGCTCCGTAACCTCGACGAAAACGGAATCATCCGTGTCGGCGCGGAAGTGGATGCCGGCGATATTCTGGTCGGCAAGGTTACGCCCAAGGGTGAAACCGAACTGTCCCCGGAAGAACGCCTGCTGCGCGCCATCTTCGGCGAAAAGGCCGGCGATGTTCGCGACTCGTCCCTCAAGGCCCCTCCGGGCATGAAGGGCATCGTCGTCGAGAGCCGAACGTTCTCGCGCAAGGAACGCGATAAGAAGACCAAGAAGAGCGACAAGGATCGGATCGACGAATTGCGCGCCACCATGAGCGCCCGCATCCAAGAGATAACGACCGCGCGCGACAAGAAGCTTTTAGAGCTTCTCGACGGCAAGGACTCGCAGGAAATCCGCGATGGATCGACCAACGAGCTCATCGTCGGCAAGGGCAAGAAGTTCAACGACAAGGTCCTGCAGAAAATCAACTTCTCCGACGTCAACGTGCCCGAGGGCTTGACCACGGACGAGAAGTCGAACAAGACTGCGGAAAAGGTTTTGCATTCCGCCAACGAGATGATCTTCCGCTTGGAAGACGAACTCGACAAGGAGATCGACAAGATCATCCGCGGCGACGAACTCAAGCCCGGCGTGCTGCAATTGGTCAAGATCTATATCGCCAAGAAGCGCCGCATCGCGGTGGGTGATAAGATGGCGGGCCGTCATGGCAACAAGGGCGTTATCTCCAAGATCGTTCCGGTCGAGGATATGCCTTTCATGCCCAACGGCGAACCGATTCAGATTCTTTTGAATCCTCTCGGCGTGCCTTCGCGTATGAACGTGGGTCAGGTGCTCGAAATCCATCTGGGTTGGGCCGCCAAGGCTCTCGGCATCAAGATCGCATCCCCGGTATTCGACGGCGCAAGCTATGACGATATCCTGGCCGCGCTCAAGGAAGCCAAGCTCCCCGTCTCCGGCAAGACCGTCCTCTATGACGGACGCACCGGCGAACGCCTCAATAACGAGGTGGGCGTGGGCTATATGTACATGCTCAAGCTCGGTCACTTGGTCGACGACAAGATCCATGCGCGTTCCATCGGACCCTATTCGCTTGTCACGCAGCAACCTCTGGGCGGCAAGAGCCAGTTCGGCGGCCAGCGCTTCGGCGAAATGGAAGTATGGGCGCTGGAAGCCTACGGGGCGGCCTACACCCTGCAGGAAATGCTCACGGTCAAGTCCGATGACGTCATGGGTCGTTCGAAGATCTATGAAGCCATCGTCAAGGGCGAGAATGCGCCGCGTCCCGGCGTGCCCGAGTCCTTCAACGTGCTTATCAAGGAAATGCAAGCCCTCTGTCTGGACGTCAAGTTCATGGCGGAGGAAGAGGAACTCGTTTAAATCGGGCGGGCGCAAGCCCACTCGGTTTCGGAAGGGCCGGGTGTGAAACCCGACCGACAGGCTGCCCGGGATGATACCGGGGCGGCGGTTCTTCGGGGGACACGGGCCGGGCGGCCTGATCCCCTTTTGGTAGATTAAAAGGTTGGCGGAAAATAAGCGGGAGATCATAATGAACGAATTTTTCGAAAACTCCACCGAAGTCCAGGATAAAGAAGCCATCAGCATCCAGCTGGCTTCTCCCGACGTCGTGCGGGGTTGGTCGTACGGTGAAGTCACAAAGCCGGAAACCATCAACTACCGCTCTTTCAAACCCGAAAAAGACGGATTGTTCTGCGAACGCATCTTTGGCCCGGTGAAGAACTGGGAATGCTCCTGCGGCAAGTACAAGCGCATCCGCTATCGCGGCGTCGTTTGCGATCGTTGCGGCGTGGAAGTCACCCATTCCAAGGTGCGCCGCGAGCGCATGGGCCATATCGAATTGGCCGTGCCCGTCGTGCATATCTGGTTCTTCAAGAGCCTCCCCTCCGTCATCGGTTCGCTGCTCGGCATGTCCGTCACCAACCTGGAACGGGTCATCTATTATGAATCGTACATCGTCCTCGATCCGGGCGATACCGACCTCAAGCTCGGCCAGCTCATCTCGGAAGACGAATACATCGATCTCGAAGACGAAGGCCGTCATTTCGACGCCAAGATGGGCGCCTCCGCCATCAAGCAGCTCCTCGCCGAGCTGAATCCGGAAACCCTTTCCGTCGATATGCGCAAGCGTATCAAGGAAGAGACCTCGAGCCAGCGCAAGCAGGAACTCTTGAAGCGTTTGAAAGTCGTGGAAGCCTTCCGCAAGTCCCCGAACCGCCCCGAGTGGATGGTCCTGGACGTGCTGCCCGTCATTCCCCCGGACCTGCGCCCGCTGGTTCCGCTCGAAGGCGGCCGCTTCGCGACCTCCGATTTGAACGATCTCTATCGCCGCGTCATCAACCGTAACAACCGGTTGAAGAAGCTCATCGACATCAAGGCCCCGGAAGTGATTCTCCGCAATGAGAAGCGCATGCTCCAGGAAGCCGTCGACGTCCTGTTCGACAACGGCCGCCGCACATTCTCCGTGAAGGGCGAGAACCGCCGTCCGCTCAAGTCGCTGTCCGAATTGCTCAAGGGCAAGCAGGGCCGCTTCCGCCAGAATCTGCTCGGCAAGCGCGTCGATTATTCCGGCCGTTCCGTTATCGTGGTCGGCCCGGATCTCAAGATCCACCAGTGCGGTCTGCCCAAGCCCATGGCCCTCGAGCTCTACAAGCCCTTCATCATCCAGAAGCTGGAAGAAAAGGGTTTTGTGCATACGGTCAAGTCCGCGAAGAAATTCGTGGAAAAGGAACGCCCCGAGGTCTGGGACATTCTCGAGGAGATCATCGATGATCACCCCGTGCTCCTGAACCGTGCGCCCACCTTGCATCGTCTCGGCATCCAGGCCTTCTATCCCAAGCTCGTGGAAGGCAAGGCCATCCGCCTGCATCCCCTGGTTTGCACGGCCTTCAATGCCGACTTCGACGGTGACCAGATGGCCATCCACTTGCCGCTCTCCTTCGAGGCGCAGCTGGAATGCCGTATCCTCATGATGTCCTCGAACAACATCCTGCATCCCGCGTCCGGCCAGCCCATCGCCGTGCCCTCGCAGGATATCGTGCTCGGTTGCTACTACCTGACGGCCATGAAGCCCAAGGGCCACGGCGCCGGCAAGATGTTCACGGATGCCAACGAATGCGTCCAGTGCCTGGAAGCGGGCGGCGTCGAGTTGCATGTTCCCATCAAGGTCCGCATCGACGGCCAGATGATCGAGACCTCCGTAGGCCGCGTCATTTTGAATAGCGTGATTCCGAAGGAATTGGGTTTCATCAACAAGACCTTCGACAAGAAGACGATTTCCGCGACGATTGATCGGTATTTCCGTATCGCCGGCAATGAGCGCACTTGCATCTTCCTCGACCAAATCAAGGAGATCGGCTTCAAGTGGGCAACCAAGGGCGGCATGAGCATCGCGCTTGGCGACATGATCATCCCCCCTGAGAAGTACGAGATGATCAAGGGCACGAAGGTCAAGGTCGACAAGGTTGCCGAGTTGTACGAGAACGGCGTCATCACCGACGGCGAACGTTACAACCAGGTCATCGATCTCTGGTCGCATACCACCAATGACGTGGCGACCCTTGTGTACGAGAAACTCGCGCAGGATCGCGACGGATTCAATCCCGTGTACATGATGGCCGTATCCGGCGCCCGCGGTAGCCGCGAACAGATCAAGCAGCTCTCCGGCATGCGCGGCCTCATGGCCAAGCCCCAGAAGAAAATCACGGGTCACGAAATCATCGAGAACCCGATTCTCTCCTGCTTCCGCGAAGGTTTGAACGTGCTCGAGTACTTCATCTCCACCCACGGCGCCCGTAAGGGTCTGGCCGATACCGCCTTGAAGACGGCCGACGCCGGTTATCTGACCCGTCGTCTCGTGGACGTGGCGCAGGACGTGGTCGTGAACGAAGAGGATTGTGGCACCGTGCTCGGCCTCGATATGACCGACACCATGGAAGGCGACGATGTCGTGGTTTCCGTGGCCGACAAGATCCTGGGCCGCGTGGCATGCGACGATGTCTTCCATCCGGTCAACGACCAGGTCATCTGCCATGCCGGCGAACTTATCGACGAAGTCATGGCCGAGAAGATCGGCGCTGCGGGCATCGAAAGCGTCAAGGTTCGTTCCGTGCTCACCTGCGAAGCCCTCCGAGGCGTTTGCGGCAAGTGCTATGGCCGAAACCTGGCGAACGGCCGCATGATCGACATCGGTGAAGCCGTCGGCGTCATGGCCGCCCAGTCCATCGGCGAACCCGGTACTCAGCTGACCCTCCGCACCTTCCATATCGGCGGCGCCGCCTCCCGTATGACGGCCGAATCGGCCAAGAAGGCCAAGTGGGATTGCAAGATTTCCTTGCGCGACGTGGAACTAGTCGATAACAAAAAGGGCGAGTCCGTGGTGGTCAGCCGCTCCGGCGAAATGTCCCTGCTCGATGAACATGGCATCACCAAGGTCCGCTACGTCGTGCCTTATGGCGCCCTGCTCAAGGTCAAGGATGGCGCGACCATCAAGGCCGGCACCCTCATGTTCGAATGGGATCCGTACAATACCCTCATCATCACCCGCAGCGCCGGCACCATCGAATTCGACGGCCTCAAAGACGGTGTCACCTACGTTACCGAGTATGACGATACGACCGGCATGGAACGCCTCCGCGTCATCCGCGACAAGCGCGCCAAGCTGCATCCCCACGTCATCATCTTGGCCGAAGACGGCAAGACGAAACTCGGACGTTACGCCGTTCCCGAGAACGCGTACCTGCAGTACAAGCACGGCGACACCGTTTCCGCGGGCGAACCGCTGGTGAAGATCGCTCGCGCCGCCGGCAAGACCCGCGACATCACGGGCGGTCTGCCCCGCGTGGCCGAATTGTTCGAAGCCCGCCGTCCCAAGTCGCCCTCCGTGGTGACCGCCATCGACGGCATCGTCACCTTCGGCGAAGTGGAACGCGGCCAGCAGCGCATCATGATCGAAGACGGCGACGTCAAGGAATCCTATTTGATTCCGCGCGGCAAGCACGTCACCGTGCATCCGGGCGACCGCGTCCGGTCCGGCGACAAGCTTTGCGACGGCCCCATCGACCCGCATGACATCCTCCAGATTGCCGGCGACGCCGCCGTGCAGCGTTACCTGGTGGAAGAAATCCAGGCCGTGTACCGTCTCCAGGGCGTTACCATTTCCGACAAGCATATCGAGAGCATCGTGCGTCAGATGTTGCGCAAGGTCGCGGTCGAGAATCCGGGCGACACCGAGCTCCTCGAAGGCGAGGAAATCTCCAAAGCCAGGATTCGCGAATCGAACAACCGCGTGGTCGCCCAAGGCAAACGCGCGGCTTCCTTCCGTCCCATGCTGCTCGGCATCACCAAGGCCTCCTTGGGTACCGATAGCTTCATCTCCGCAGCCTCTTTCCAGGAAACCACCAAGGTGCTGACCAATGCCGCCATCGCCGGCAAGATCGATACCTTGGTAGGCCTGAAGGAAAACGTCATCATGGGCCGTCTCATTCCTTCGGGAACGGGCAACGCCATGGTCAATGCGGTCCGCATCCGGGATCTGGACGCGGAAATCGAAGAAGAGCAGGCCATGGCCTCGGTCAGAGAAGAAGCCACCATCGGCGAACCCGGCGATATCACCGGTCAGTCCATGGTGTCCACGGAAAGCGGTCCTGCGTGAGCAGGAGCGCCCGGTCCCGCCTGAACGGGAACGCCCGGGCCGGCTTAGGACCTGAGAACGCTTGCGAAAATGGCGACCGTTTCCGCGTCTGCGGAGCGGCGGGTCCTAGGAAAGTCCGTGAATACGGGCTTCCAAGGACCTAAGCCCTTGACAGTAACCGACTTGTTTATTTAACATTCACCACTCATCGGAAAAAACGGAGAACTTCATACCGTGCCTACAATCAGCCAGTTGATCCGCAAGGGCAGGAAAAAGCCAGTCGCCAAGAGCAAGGCCCCTGCCTTGATGGGCAGCCCGCAAAAGCGCGGCGTTTGCACCCGCGTCTATACCACCACTCCCAAGAAGCCCAACTCCGCCTTGCGCAAGATCGCCCGCGTGCGTCTTTCCAACAAGATGGAAGTCACCTGCTATATCCCGGGTGAAGGCCACAATCTCCAGGAGCATTCCATCGTCCTCATCCGCGGCGGCCGCGTAAAGGACGTTCCCGGCGTGCGCTACCATATCATCCGCGGAACCCTCGATACCTCCGGTGTCGAAGGCCGTAAGCAGAGCCGCTCGTTGTACGGCGTGAAGAAGCCCAAGGCCGGTGCCGCCGCTGCTGGCGCCAAGGGCGCAGCGCCCGCCAAAGGCAAGAAGTAACTCCGGAACTGATGGGAAAATAGAGGACACAGATGTCGAGAAGAAAAAGAGCCGATAAGCGGAAAATCTACGGTGACCCGAAGTTCAACAGCACCTTGGTCACCCAGTTCATGAACGTCGTGGTCAGCCGCGGCAAGCGCAGCATCGCCGAGGACGTGGTTTACTCCGCCCTCGTCGAGTTCAAGCGTAAAATCGGGGGCGAGGACGACGAGCTCACCCTGTTCAAGAACGCCCTCAACAATATCAAGCCTTCCCTGGAAGTGAAGTCCCGCCGCGTCGGTGGCGCCAACTACCAGGTTCCGGTTGAAGTGGGTCCTGCCCGCCGCACGGCCCTTGCCCTGCGCTGGCTCAAGGAAGCCGCTCAAGGCCGCAATGAGAAGGATATGTCCCGCCGTCTTTCCGCGGAACTCATCCAAGCCCTCAATAATGAAGGCAATGCGGTCAAGAAGAAGCAGGACATCCATCGTATGGCCGAATCCAATAAGGCGTTCGCGCACTTTAGATGGTAATGGATTCGCGAAGGCCCGCGTTCGCGCACTTCTGGTGATGATGGATTTGCGAAGGCCGGCCTTCGCGACTTCAGATAGATGAAAGCCCTCCGCAAGGAGGGCTTTTTCATTTTGGCTTTCTCTTTCCTATCTCGGCTTTCTCCACAGGGAAGTCCGCGCCCCCAACCGAGGCCCCCCGGAAAAGCCTCCCGGGCGCCCGTCCCGGTTTCATTATATACTTTACTCCTCTTATGCCCCGCCCCAAGGACACACGCAATATCGCCATCCTGGCCCATGTGGATGCCGGTAAAACCACGGTGTCCGAGCGGCTGCTCTATTTCAGCGAGACCATTCCCGGCCTCGGCGAGGTGGATGAGGGCCTGGCCACCATGGATTACCTGGAAGAGGAGAAGAAGCGCGGCATCACCATCGAGGCCGGCATCGCGGCCTATTCCTGGAAAGGCACGCGCGTGACCTTCGTCGATACGCCCGGCCACGTGGATTTCGGCGTGGAAGTCGATTTCGCCCTGCAGGCGGTCGAAGGCGTGATCCTGGTGCTCTCCGGCATCAGCGGCATCGAGTCCCAGAGTCTGGAGGCTTGGGAGAAGATCAAGGCGAACAAGAACCGATCCGTCATCTTCATCAACAAGCTCGATATCTCCGGATCCGATTACCGCAAGGTGATGGAGCAGATCCAAGTGATGTTCGGCGTACACCCCGTAGCCTTGACGATACCCGTTTACATCGACGAGAAGATCGACGGCGTGGTCGACGTCCTCAACCAGCTGGCGCTTTACCGCTCGGTCGACAACCCGCGCAAGCTCATCAAGGGCGACGTGCCCGCCTTCCTCGCCGACGACTACGCGCTCGCGCGCAAGGATCTCGTGGATGTGGCCTCCAAGTATAATGATGCCCTGGCCACGGCCTACTTGACCGGCGCGGAGATCAAGAACGAGGACATCGTGGCCGGCCTCAAGGCCGCCATGGAGCAGGGGGGTAACATCCCCGTTTACATGGGATCGGCCCTCAAGAACGTGGGCATCCGCCAGCTCATGAACGGGGTCAATCTCCTCCTGCCCCCGCCGGGCATCAGGCCCGAGCTCGCATCCTCCCTCGGCTTCATCATCAAGATTCGCCACTACCAGAACATCGGGAAGATATTCCTCGCCAAGATCTTCAACACGGATTCGCTCGCCCGCCTGGGCGAGGCGCGCTTCTTCCGCGTCTTCGCCGAGAGCCTCGAGGAGATCAGGGATCCTTCCGAAATCAAGGCCGGGGACATCCTCGCCATCGAGACGCCGCATCATTTCCGCATGGGACAGTTCCTGCTGAACGACGGCGCGGTCGGAGGCCGGTCGCCGCTGGAATCGGGCGCCGCTCCCGGAATCTTCCTCAAGAAATATCGACCGTTACTGCAATCACGAATCGAACTCGTGCATGCGGATGATTTCGCCTACGTGGATCAGACCTTGAAGCAACTCGCCGATACCGAGCCGTCCATCTCCATCACGCCCGATACCGCCACGGGCGGCTGGCTCATCAGCACCGTGGGGGAATTGCAGCTCGACGTATTCTGCAAACGGCTGAAAAAAGATCACAAATGCGAAATCAAGATCGGCGCGCCTTCGGTACGTTACCTCGAAAAACTGAAATCGCCGCAGTCGGCCCTGGAAAACACCAGCACGGCCATGGGTATGGAGTTGCGCCTGGTGCTGGACATGCTGCCGGGCGGCGAGGATGAGAAAAACCAGGTGATCTACGCGACGCCCGATTTTGCTCCGGAATATCGCGAGGTCTTCGAAGCCACCTTCGACATGTATTGCAACCAGGGCAATTGCGGCTTTGGAAAAATCGCCGGACTTACGTGCCGGATCCAGGAAATCCATGGCAGCAAAATGCCGATTCCACTTCCGCTCCTGGCCAAATGCTTCTCCGATTTGCTCAAATTGAATCTGACCTGTGCTCAGTTTGAGGTGTTTGAACCCATCATGCGGCTGGAAATCATCATTCCTGACGAATTTTGCGGTTTGGTGCTCGCCGATCTGGCCGCGCGCGGGGGAATTGTGCGCAAAATGGACTCCGACGGATATAACTCGATAATTCTGCTGGAGATACCCTTGGCGAATACGTTCGGCTATACTACTTTACTGCGCTCCTTATCAAAAGGGTTGGGAGTTTACGTTCTTACATACGAGAAACACGGTGTACGAAGGTAAAGCGAGCTTTTGACCTAAATCCCTCTGTAAAGCGAAGGGAAAACAGTACCGAGGTTCCTACGGGATAACGCGGTTCTGGACCTGAACTCGATAGAGCAAGTGTTATAGGGAAATGGCCAAGGAGAAATTCAACCGGAATAAGCCCCACGTGAACGTCGGCACCATCGGCCACGTGGACCATGGCAAGACTTCCCTGACCGCCGCCATTACCACCGTTTTGGCCAAGTCCGGCGGCGCCGTCGCCAAGTCCTATGGTGAAATCGACAACGCTCCCGAAGAACGCGAGCGCGGCATCACCATCAATACCTCGCACGTCGAGTACGAGACCAAGAATCGCCACTACGCCCACGTGGACTGCCCCGGGCATGCCGACTACGTCAAGAACATGGTCACCGGCGCCGCCCAGATGGAC